>NZ_JBGLYU010000128.1:0-248 GCF_047304235.1 Variovorax sp. Varisp36 | reverse complement strand
GGGCCGCCGAGCACCGCGCTGATGCTCAGGAACTGCGCGTCGAACGCATCGGCCATGAGCCGCGCGATGGTGGTCTTTCCGGTGCCCGGCGGCCCCCAGAGGATGCAGGAATGCGGCTGGCCCGATTCGAACGCGATTCGCAGCGGCATGCCGCATTCCTGCATCCTCTGGGGGCCGCCGAGCACCGCGCTGATGCTCAGGAACTGCGCGTCGAACGCATCGGCCATGAGCCGCGCGATGGTGGTCTT
>NZ_JBGLYU010000127.1:0-249 GCF_047304235.1 Variovorax sp. Varisp36 | reverse complement strand
GTGCGAGGCCGCCATAAAATTAAAAACCCCTCGTAAAATTTTACTATAATACAACTAACCCGAAACCCCCCCCCACCACCAAAACCCCCGTGTTGACCAACAAAAACAAAAAACCCCAAACCCCCAAAAACCACCAAAAGAAAAAAAAAAACACCGCCCACCCAACCCCCGGATAAAAACCACCCCCCCCACAACGGCAAATCAAAAAACACCCCAACCCCCCCACCCCCCCCCCCCCCCCAAAACCCA
>NZ_JBGLYU010000126.1:0-249 GCF_047304235.1 Variovorax sp. Varisp36 | reverse complement strand
ACGCCGCTCCTCAGGAATGCGCTTCAGATAACTTGCTGTTCGTTTCAGGACCGCTGGCCGGCGGCTCTTTGAGCACAACGCGTTTGATCGGGCCAACGATCACCAGATAACTGAATACCGCGACCAACGCGTTGCAACCGACGAACACTAGCGCCCACTTGAACGAGCCGGTGGAGCTGATGATGTAGCCAATGACGATCGGCGTGGTGATCGACGCAATGTTGCCGAAGGTGTTGAACAGGCCACCAC
>NZ_JBGLYU010000125.1:0-252 GCF_047304235.1 Variovorax sp. Varisp36 | reverse complement strand
GCCTTATCTTCTCAGGCCCCCACAGGGGATGCTGTTGCTTTGTCTCCAGCAGCAGCTTCACCATGGGTTCAGGCGTTGCGCGCTGGTGATGGCGCGCCCGGGAACGGTCACTGAGGGAGGTGACATCATCGGGCGAAAAACGGGCCAGCCACTTGTAACCGGTTTGTGATGGTCGGCATCTCGACGCTGCTGCTGTCGCTGACACTGTTGCCAATGGCGGAGTGGTTCGGCGGCGCGGATAAAGCCAAAGGC
>NZ_JBGLYU010000124.1:0-255 GCF_047304235.1 Variovorax sp. Varisp36 | reverse complement strand
TCCGGATGATCAGCGTCGGGCCGATGGCGATCACGCCGACCACCATCACGTGCTGCTGGATCCGCGAGAGATTGCCGCCGGTGATAACGCTAGCCTACTGGGTCGAAAACAAGATGCCCGCGCCGATAAGAGCCAGCCACGGCCCGAGGGCGCCCGACGGAATGTTTTGCGTTGGAGACTTCACCATGGATTCGTCCTGATGCTTCCGATTTCTTCTTTCCCCATCACAGCTCGGTGCCTGTCTTGGTGTCCTTG
>NZ_JBGLYU010000123.1:0-256 GCF_047304235.1 Variovorax sp. Varisp36 | reverse complement strand
ACCGACGGTGAATCAAATAAAACGAAACCCAACCCTCACGAGCAACGCGCCATGAACATTCGAGATTTGCACGCCCAGTACACTCCCGAACGCTCCCTCTTCCAGCGTACCCAAGGCCGCCAGCGCGGACTGACCGACACCCGCGTCGAACTGGCGCACACCGACAGCGACGCCGACGCCTGGCTGGAACCGGCACTCTCCGACTTCATCTCGCTGGCCTCCAGCGTGTGCGGTACTCCCATGGGCATGTTCAGCC
>NZ_JBGLYU010000122.1:0-256 GCF_047304235.1 Variovorax sp. Varisp36 | reverse complement strand
CATTCATACGAATGACGATCCCGGACAGATATCCTTGATCGACGTACAAGAGAAAATGGATTAATCGCGCGACTTCGATCGCCTCGATAAAGCGCCGCTTGCGGTGCGCCATTTGCCGAGCCATCAGGTTATGCTTATCAGCTCGACGAAGCGTCATGCCGGCGTCGCCAATGATGCCGGGAGCCACGCAAACGAGTTGTTGGGATGAAGTCTTGAGTTGTTTCGTCTCGACGTACCGATGAAGCGCAGCCTTAGC
>NZ_JBGLYU010000121.1:0-258 GCF_047304235.1 Variovorax sp. Varisp36 | reverse complement strand
CCCGCGCGGCCCCGGTGCGGGGCGGGGGGGGCCGCCCCCCCCCGGGGGGCGCCCCCGCCCCACAAAAAACCGCCCCCCCCCCCCCCCGGGGGGCATCCCCCGCGCGCGCTCCCCCGGGCCCCCCCCCCCCCCCCCCCCCCCCACCCCAACAAAAAGGAGGCCCAAAACACAAAAAAAAACCAAACACACAACCGAGAGGAACACCCAACAAAAAAAAACACACACAACAAAAAAAAAAAAACCCCCGAAAAACACCCC
>NZ_JBGLYU010000120.1:0-259 GCF_047304235.1 Variovorax sp. Varisp36 | reverse complement strand
ACACCGGTCCGCGTGCCAGATCGCATTAAACGTGCCAAAAGAGATAGTAGTCCTATAACAAAAAAGCCGTGCATCGGAATATTAGGAAAAAGCGCAACACCACCGCGATCCACAAATTGTAAAAAACCCCCCCCACCCACAAGCAAGAGACGGGCCAAGAGCCAGCGCCCCCCGTCTGCTGCAACCACCAACCACGCCAACTCCAACACCAACTAGACAATAAACACCACATCCGCGACAAAAGGCACAAAAAAAAAAA
>NZ_JBGLYU010000119.1:0-259 GCF_047304235.1 Variovorax sp. Varisp36 | reverse complement strand
GGGGGCGCCTTTTTTGGGCCCCCGGGGGCCTTGTGGGGCCCCCGCTTTGGTGGTTTCGCGGGCGCCAACATGGGGGGTGTGTGGGCGTTTCTCCACTTTTCCCCGGGCACCCCGGGGGGTTTGTTTTTTTTGTTGGCCCCGGGGGCCATGTGGTTGTTGTGGGTTTTTCGGGGTTTCAACTCGGTCTTAATCCCCCTGGGGGGGCAAAACAAAACGGGTTTTATTTGGTTAATGGTGGGGGGGTTCATTCCCCAGCAGG
>NZ_JBGLYU010000011.1:0-125681 GCF_047304235.1 Variovorax sp. Varisp36 | reverse complement strand
CGGTCACCGGGGCCCCCCCGGGCCCCGGCGCCCCCCCCCCCCGGGGCGGCGCCCCCCCCTCCGCCGGGGCGCCCGGCGTGGCTGGATATGTCAGTGGTGCGCCCAGGCGCACCGATGAAGTGCTAGGGCAGGCGGCCTTCTGCGCGCAGCCGCGCGCCGATGCGCCGGATCTCGGCCTCGCCCTGGTCGAGCGCCGCCTTGCTGGTGTGCACCGAGTAGTGGCCCATCACCAGTTCGTGCGGATGCTTCACCGCCGAACCCAGCACGAAGGCCGTATCGCCACGGGCCACGAAGTCGATGGCCTCGGCGGACTCTTCGAAGACCGCGAGTTCGCCGGCGACGATCGGGCCGCCCGTGCCGTCGTCCGCTTCGAGCCCGCCGACGTTGACCGCGACCCAGCCCACCGTGTGGCCCGCGGGCGGCGTGTAGCGCCAACGCTCGCCGTCCTTCAGCTCCACGGCCAGGTAGTTCATCGACGCCGGCGCGGCAATCGCGCTCTGCGCCGCGCCGTAGCGCCCGAGCAGCACGCGCGCCGGGCCTTCCTTCGGCACCTGCGAGGGCGCGAGGTACATGCTCTGCGCCGGTGCGTTCTCTTCCGAGGCCGGCAGCGCCACCCACAGCTGGAAACCGCGCACGCGCTCCACGCCCGGCGCGGGTGCGCCGGTGTGCCATACGCCGTTGCCGGCGCGCATCCACTCGACGCCGCCGCCGAGCAGCGTGCCTTGCTCGCCGGTCGTGTCTTCATACAGCGTGTCGCCCTCCATCAGCCAGGTCAGCGTGGCGATGCCCGAGTGCGGGTGCAGGCCGAAGCCCTTGTGGCCGCCCGTGACGTCGAAGCCGAAGAGATCGAGGAACACGAAGGGCTTGAGGAATTCGCCCAGGTCGCCGGGGCTCATCAGCCGCGTGATGCCGCCATGGCGCGAGCCGCGCGTGCGGTAGACGATGGCGCGGGCCGGTATTTCGACAGCGGTGGTCATCATGCGGCCTCCCTCGCGTTCTTCAGTGCCTTGGTCCACCAGGCGATGTCGTCGAGCATGGCGGTGGCGGCCTGCGCAAGGTGGGGGAAGTCGCCGAAGCTCTTGCCCTGCTGCCAGATGCCCAGGAACTCGACCATGCCGATGTGCACGGCGTTGCGCACGGGGGCCATCTGCATCTCGACGGCCACCAGCCGCAGCTGCTCGATCGCGCGCGCCGCGCCCACCCCGCCGTAGCCCACGAAGCCGATCGGCTTGCGGATGAATTCCTTGTAGGCCCAGTCGATCGCGTTCTTCAGTACCGCGCTCGGGCCGTGGTTGTATTCGGGCGTCACGACGACCAGACCATCGAAGGTGGCCAGCTTCGCCTGCCAGCGCTGTGCGGCCTCGTTCTTTACCGGCCCCCAGGCCGGCGCGCCTGCCTCGTTGAAGAAGGGCAGCGGATGGTCGCGCAGGTCGACCAGCTCGAAGGCGAGGTCGGTGCGCTGCTTCGCGATCTCATGAATCCATTGCGCGGGCTTCTCGCCGAAGCGGCCTTCGCGGATAGAGCCGAGGATGACGCCGATGCGGGGTTGTTGCTGTGTCATGGGGTACTCCGGGAACGTTGAAGAAAAGGGGTCAGGCGGCAGCGGCAGCCGGCCGGGACACGGGCCACGTGCGCCAGGCGACGAAGCCCGACAGCAGCCCCAACACCACCGCCGGCGCGGGGTTGCCGCCGATCAGCCCCAGGTGCGTGGCCACGGCGCAGACCATGGTCGCGGCCAACAGCAGGCCGCCGAGAAAGCCGGTCGCGGGTACTAGCAGCAGCAATGCCCCGCCGACCTCGACCAGTCCGGTCAGGTAGCGGAACCACTGGCCGAAGCCGATCGCCTCGAACACCTGGACCATCTGCGGCACTCCGGCCAGCTTGGCGGCGCCTGCGGCGCCGAAAGCCAGCGCCAGAAGGATGCGGACGCCCCAGACGATGCGGCGCTGCACCGGGGTGGAGGAGGGAGAAGGAAGTGATGTGGAAGTCATGGGCACAAGGTTAGGCACCCACCCATTGATCGACTAGACGGTAGAGTCGGATTGCACTCATCCACAGATCGAAGGAATCAGCCCATCATGCTCGACCTCAACGACATCGCCTTGTTCGTGCAGGTGGTGCGCCACGGCAGCTTCGCCGAAGCGGCCCGGCGGCAGGGCCTGCCGCCGAACACCGTGAGCCGGCGCATCCAGCAGCTCGAATCGCAGCTCGGCACGCGGCTGATGCAGCGCTCGACCCGCAAGCTGACGCTGACCAGCGCCGGGCGGGAGTTTCATGACCAGTGCGCGGGGTCGATCGACGGGCTGGTGGCGGCCGGGCAGGCGCTGGTCGCCGGAGGGCAGAAGCCCAGCGGCCTCGTGCGCGTGGCCGCGCCGGCGGATTTCTTCGATTTCTTCCCGATGGAATGGGTCTCGGACTTTCTGGCGGCGCATCCGCTGGTCAAGCTCGACTTCGTGCTCAGCGACGCGAGCGCAGACCTCATCGGGGAGCAGATCGACGTGGCCTTCCGGGGCGGCGTGCTGCGCGATTCGGGCTACATCGGCCGGCGGCTGGCAACGCGCAGCGGCGGCCTGCTGGCAAGTCCCGACTACATCGCGCGGCGCGGCGAGCCCCGGAACCTGCAGGACCTCGCGAACCACGACTGCGTGACACCGCCGCACGCTGCCGGCACCACCACCTGGCGCCTGGCGGGACCCGATGGGGTCGAGGAAGAAGTGCAGGTCACCGGGCGATTCACCGGCAATACGGCGCAGGCGCTGCGCAAGGCGGCGCTGGCCGGGCTGGGCATCGCGCAGTTGCCGCCGGCGATGGCGACGCGCGACGAACAGGAGGGACGGCTGGTGCGCGTGCTGCCGCAGTACCGGTACACCGGGCGAGGGCTCAGTGTGGTGTATCCGAGCCGCAAGCACCTGCCGCTGGCGGTGTCGGCGTTCATCGACCTGGTGATCGGCAAGCTCGACCAGATCGACGTGCTGCAGGAGCCACCGCCTCCACGGAAGGCCTGAGCGCTGGCGCCTTTTTCGTTTCCACTGAAAATGCCACCCCATGAAAATCGAAAAAGACACCGTCGTCACCATCAAGTACAAGGTCTCCGACGCCCAGGGCAAGCTCATCGAAGCCAGCCCCGAGCCCATGGCCTACCTGCATGGCGGGTACGAGAACACGCTGCCGAAGATCGAGGAAGCGCTCGATGGCAAGGAAAAGGGCTACCAGACCGTGCTGAACCTCGCGCCCGAAGACGCCTTCGGCCAGCGCGACGAAACGCTGGTGCGCAGCATTCCCAAGACCGACTTTCCGCCGGGCGTGAAGGTGGGCGGGCAGCTGCAGGGCCGGCTCGACGATGGGCGCGAGCATGTCTTCACGGTCACCAAGATCAAGGGCCCGGTCGTGCTGCTCGACGGCAACCATCCGTGGGCCGGCAAGGCGCTGAAGTTCAGCCTGCAGGTGACGGACGTGCGCACGGCGCTGCCGGTGGAAATCGAGCACCGGCATGTGCATGGGGCGCACGGGCACCATCACTGAACCCGAGAGGCGCCCGGCCGTTCAGCTCTTCTTCCAGAACCGCGGCGCATCCCCGATCTTCTCCAGCGCCTTGCGGCAAGCGCTCGCGCCGGCCGCGCGCCTTGAACTGAACCAGCCCACCGCAAACCACGCACGCGCATCGCGCGCGGCGGCTTCGCGGTACAGCGCGAGCGCCACGGCCTCGTCGTTGAACTCGCCCAGCGCGTCCTGCGCGGGGCGCAGTGCTTTCAGGTAGCGCCCGGCGGCGTTGCCGTCTCCCTTCTCGAACAGCGGCGCCACGAACTCGGCGAGGTAGCGCAGGCGCTTGAGCCGCTTGCGCACGCGGTGCTGGCTTTCGGCGTCGAGCGACTCGAAGCGCTTGCCGTCGCGCCGCACCTGTTTGTGCAGATGCTGCAGGTGTTCACGCAGCAGGCGGTGGGCTGCATCGGCGTCGATCGGCACGGATTCCGATGAGGCTTCCGCGGGCTTCGCGGCGGTAAAGCCGATCAGCGAAACGAGCACGTTCTGGAATGCCGGGGCCCGCACGACGTCGCCGGGCGAGGGGGTATGGGCTGCCGTGTCGTCGCCGGCCAGTGGGTCGAAATCCGGCGCGCCCGCCTTGCTCAACCGGGGCTGCGCGAGCTTCACGACCTGTTCGCGGTCGCGCAATGCCCCGAGCGCGCGGAAGGCGTCGACCAGCGGCGGCTCCCAATTGGCCGCGTCGAACAGGCCCGAAGCCGTGTCGAGCTCCGCCAGTTCGCGCAGCGCCGTGCGCAGCCGGCGGATGCCGATGCGCAACTGGTGGATCTGCTCTTCGTCCGTGCTGCCCGCCGCGATCTCGCTGGCATTGGGCAGCATCTGCGCCAGGCACGACGCCACCACGGCCTGCTGAACGCCCCGCCCGTCGGGGTGCTGCGCGCCGAAGCGCGGCGCTTCGGCCTTCACCGCCTCCACGGTCTCCTGCGCCGCCAGCAAGCGCCCCCCGCGCTGCGCCTTGGACACGGTGCTGAACCACAGCCCATGCTGCTGCGACCAACGCCGTGCGAGCGACACGAGGCCCTGCACGTCGCCGCGCTTCAGCTCGAGCTCCAATTCGCACACCGGCGATTCGCGTTGCCCGGCCGTGCCCGCGTGCGCGGCGACCTTGCCGACGTCGAGTGCCATTTCCACCACCGCGCCATCGGGCCCCGCAACGCGCACGTCGCGCGTGAGCCGCACGATGTCGGTCGATTGCCGTTCGACCAGCGGCGCGCCGCCGCCGTCGGCCAGCAGCTTCGCGAGCCGGTCGCCCACGGGCGTGCCCTGATGGCGCTGCGGATCGATCTGCGGCGCCGCGCCCGCCGTGCCCAGGTCGACGTTGTGCTCCAGGCGGTGCAGAGCGTTGTCGCCGGTGGCCTTCACCGTCTGCACCCAGCGCGGTCCCTCCTTGCGCAGCCGCAGCACCATGCCGTGGGCGGCCAGCCGCTGGTCGGCGGTGTCGAAATAGCGGGCCTGCAGGCGGGTGCGTACGACGGCGCCGCGCTTCAGGGCGGCTTCGACGGCTTTCAGGCGGCCGTCGGGAATGCAGAACTTGAACTCGATTTCCATGCGGCCATGATGCTCCGTCTTTTTCGCTCCCCGCAATGGCTCCGTCGTGCGCTCGATCCGCTCGATCGAAAGAAGATGTGGACGCCGTCCATTTTCTTTGATATCTTTTGTGGACGGCGTACACAAATATGCCGGCAAGCAGCCGATCCATCCCTTCATAGACACAGGAAACACCATGGCCAACAAGCAGATCTTCGTGAACCTCCCCGTCAAGAACCTGGAGAAGTCCAAGGCTTTCTTCGCTGCGTTGGACTACACCTTCAACGAGCAATTCACCGATGCGAATGCGGCGTGCATGGTGATCCAGAAAGACAGCATCCACGCCATGCTGCTGGTCGAGGACTTCTTCAAGACCTTCACGACCAAGAGCCTCACCGACACCAGCAAGAGCACCGAAGTGCTGCTGTGCCTGTCGTGCGAGAGCCGCGCCGAAGTCGATGCCATGGTCGCCAAGGCGGTGGCCGCCGGCGGCACGGTGCCGCGCGAGCCGCAGGACTATGGCTTCATGTACGGCCACGGCTTCCAGGACATCGACGGCCACCTCTGGGAGTTGATGTACATGGATCCCAACGCCGCGGTGACGCATCAGAACCCCTGATGCCGATCGTTCCATACGCGCTCTTCACTGTTGCAGGGAAGGCGTCTACCGGAAGGCGGCGGCGGCCCGATATTCCAGGCACCGGCAAGGCATCATCGGCCGAGCCTCACCTGGAAAGGAACAACCGCATGTCCGACAACAACAACGAGCGCAACAGCCCCATCGTGAAGATCGCACCCCTCGGTTTCCCGTGGCAGACGATCGACCCGTTCCTGTTCTGCGTGTACCACGACGACGCCTACCCGAAGGCCAACGGCCGCATGGGCCCCGAGGCGTCGCTGGCCGGCCGCCAGATCGGCCAGGACTTCAGCCGCAAGGACGGCTGGAGCATGTACCACGGCGACACGGTGCCGGGCTTTCCCTCGCATCCGCACCGCGGCTTCGAGACCGTGACCATCGTGCGCAAGGGGCTGGTCGACCATTCCGATTCGCTGGGCGCCACCGCGCGCTTCGGCGGTGGCGACGTGCAGTGGCTCACGGCCGGCAAGGGCATCGTGCATTCGGAGATGTTCCCGCTGCTCGACAACGGCGCGGCCAATCCGCTCGAGCTGTTCCAGATCTGGCTCAACCTGCCCGCGAAGAACAAGATGGCCGAGCCGCACTTCACGATGTTCTGGTCGGAGGCCATTCCGCGCTTCGCATCCGATGACGCGAAGGGCGGGCGCACCGAGGTCGCGGTGATCGCCGGCCGCCTCGGCGATGCAACGGACGGCCAGGAGCCGATCCACCCGCTCTCGCCGCCACCCGATTCATGGGCCGCGCAGGCCGGTGCCGACGTGGCGATCTGGACGCTGAAGATGACGCCCGGCGCGCAATGGACGCTGCCGGCCGCCACGGGCGAGGGCACGCGACGGATGCTCTATTTCTTCAAGGGCGCGATGGCGTACGTCGCCGGCCAGCGCATCGAAGGCCCGGCCGCCGTCGAGCTGCGCGCGGATGCCGCGGTCGAGCTGGTCAACGGCGACGACGAAGCCAGCGAATTCCTCGTGCTGCAGGGCCGCCCGATCGCCGAGCCGGTGGCGCAGTACGGCCCCTTCGTGATGAACACGCAGGCCGAGATCAGCCAGACCATGGCCGACTACCGCCGCACGCAGTTCGGCGGCTGGCCGTGGAACGACCCGGCGCCGGTGCACGGCCGCGAGGCTGCGCGCTTCGCGCTCCATCCGGACGGCCGCAAGGAAACCCCCGCAGGCTGACCGGAGGCGGGCAATCAGAATTTTTTCAGGGCTTCCATGCCGGGAGCGGTCATGCTCGGCACGAACTCGGTCACGTCCACCCGCGCGACACCACCCTGCACGAACGGGTCGCGCGCCAGCACCGATTCGAGCCCCTCACGGTCGCCCGAGCGCGCGAGGATCACGCCGCCCGTGCGCGGCACCTGCCGCCCCGACGCCACGAACAACCCGCTTTCGTAGTGCTTCTTGAGCCAGGTCATGTGCGCGTCCATCAGCGCATCGACCTCTTCGAGGGGGCGGGTGTAGGTGAGGGTGGCGATGAACATGGGCAGGACGGCAGCGATGAATTCGAAGGCCCCGATCCTATGGCCTCCGCACGGTGCCGGCGCCGCCGAGGTGTGTCTTCCGCGTAACGAACTGCTCCGTACGGCGCCGGCCCATCGGCCTATTCGATCGCCACGCCGCCTTCCTTCACGAGCTTCCCGAATTTGGCGGTTTCTTCGCGGATCTGCCGCGCCATCTCTTCCTGCGTGCCGCCCAGCGGCTCGGCGCCGATGGCCTGCATGCGCTGCGCGAAGTCGGGCGATCTGATGATCTTCACCATCTCGGTGTTGAGCCGCGCAACGATCTCCTTCGGCGTGGCCGCCGGCGCGAGCACGCCGAACCAGGTGCCGATGTCGAAGCCCTTGAGACCCGCCTCTTCCAGCGTCGGCACGTCGGGCAGCACCGACGAGCGGCGCACGGTGGTCACGGCCAGCGCGCGCAGCTTGCCGCCCTTGATGTGCTGCAGCACCGGCGTGATGGTGTCGAAGGACATGGCCACCTGCCCGCCGAGCAGGTCGGTGGTGAGCGGGCCGCTGCCCTTGTACGGCACGTGCAGCAGCGTGGTGCCGGTGCTGGCCTGGAACTGCGTGCCGATCAGGTGCTGCGCCGTGCCGTTGCCGTTGGAGCCATAGGCCAGCTTGCCGGGTGCGGCCTTGGCGAGCGCAACCAGCTCGGCCACGTTCTTCGCGGGCGTGCTGGCCGCGTTGATGACCAGCACGTTGGGCACCATGGCCACGACGGTGATCGGCGTCAGGTCTTTCTGGAAATCGTAGGGCAGCTTCTTGTAGACGCTGGTGGCGATGGTGTGGTGCACCGCGCCCATCAGCAGCGTGTAGCCATCGGGCTTGGCCTTGGCGACGTAATCGGCGCCGAGCGTGGCGCCCGCGCCGGGCCTGCTCTCGACCACGACAGGCTGGCCGAGGGACTGCGACAGCTTTTCGGCCAGCGCACGGGCCAACACGTCGGTGGTGCCGCCGGCCGGGAAGGGCACGACGAGGCTGAGGGGCCGCGTGGGCCAGGCGGCCGGCTGCGCGAAGGCCAGTGCGGCAGTGCCCAGGCCCAGCGCCAGGGCGCCGGCCCGCAGCACGGTGCGCCTGCCCTGGATGAAAGGGAAAGAAGAAGCGGTCATGGTCTTGTCTCTGGCTCGTTGTTGTCGTGCCCGGCTGCATCGAGGCGCGCCGCGGCGGGGGCCTGGGTTCAGGCCGGGAGGCCTTGCCGCGCACTGGCGATGTGCTCGCACACGGCACGCGTCACCTGCGCAGTGGTGGCGTTGCCGCCGAGGTCGCGCGTGTGCAGCGACCGGTTCGCGGTGACGTGCTCCACGGCCTCCATCACGCGGCGCGCGGCCTGGACTTCGCCCAGGTGCTCGAGCAGCATCACGACCGACCAGAAGGTGCCGACCGGATTGGCCAGCCCCTTGCCCATGATGTCGAAGGCCGAGCCGTGGATCGGCTCGAACATCGAGGGATAGCGCCGCTCGGGATCAATGTTGCCGGTGGGCGCAATGCCCAGGCTGCCCGCCAGCGCGGCAGCCAAGTCACTGAGGATGTCGGCATGCAGGTTGGTCGCGACGATGGTGTCCAGCGATGCCGGCCGGTTGATCATGCGCGCGGTGGAGGCGTCGACCAGCTCCTTGTCCCAGGTGACGTCCGGAAACTCCCTGGAGATCTGCAGCGCGATCTCGTCCCACATCACCATCGCGTGGCGCTGGGCGTTGCTCTTGGTGATGACGGTCAGCAGCTTGCGGGGGCGTGACTGGGCCAGCTTGAAGGCGAAGCGCATGATCCGCTCGACGCCGGCGCGGGTCATCATGCTCACGTCGGTGGCGGCTTCGATCGGGTGGCCCTGGTGTACGCGGCCGCCGACGCCGGCGTACTCGCCTTCGGAGTTCTCGCGCACGATGACCCAGTTCAGGTCGTCCGGGCCGCAGCGCTTGAGCGGGCCGTCGATGCCCGGCAGGATGCGCGTCGGGCGCACGTTGGCGTACTGGTCGAAGCCCTGGCAGATCTTCAGGCGCAGGCCCCAGAGGGTGATGTGGTCGGGAATGTGCGGGTCGCCGGCGGAGCCGAAGAGGATGGCGTCCTTCTTGCGCAGCGCGTCGAGGCCATCGGCCGGCATCATCACGCCGTGCTCGCGGAAGTAATCGCCGCCCCAGCCGAAATCCTCGAAGGTGAAATTCAGCGCGCCGTTGGAGGCTGCGGCCAGCGCCTCCATCACTTCGCGTCCGGCCGGGATCACTTCCTTGCCGATGCCGTCGCCGGGAATGGTGGCAATGCTGTAGCTGCTCATCGATGTCCTTCATGGAATGCTGCTGGGGAGCTGCCACTTTAGGAGCGGGTGCACCCAACGATTCGCGCTCGAAGTCAATCCATCGTTAACCTGCATTCAACAATCGGACAGACACATGGCGAGACCGCGCGGCCAGCGGGAAGAACATGCAGGCGATGCCAGGAACGAGGCCGTGGTGTTGTCGCGGACCGGACCTGCACGGCGGCACCGTTTCTCTTAGATTCGACCGTCGCATCTTTTACCCACTGGAGACTCTTTCAATGATTCACGTCGTCGCCGTCATCACCGCCAAGCCCGGCCAGCGCGCCAGACTGCTCGAAGCCTTCGCCGGGAACCGCGCGGCCGTGCTGGCCGAAGCGGGCTGCATCGAATACGCCGCCACGGTCGATGCGCAAGGCATTCCGACGTCCAAGGCCAGCTTCGGCCCCGACACCTTTGTCGTCGTCGAGAAGTGGGAAACGCTGGCGCACCTGCAGGCCCATGCCGTGGCCCCGCACATGAAAGCCCACGGCGAGAAGACCAAGGAATTCGTCGACAGCAAGCTGATCCACGTGCTCGAACCTGCCTGAGGCCGCAGGCGCAAGCCCGGCTTCGCGCGCGCCGCGATGCGTGCTACCGTCGCGGCGGGAGAGCAGGCATCACCGATGCCCCACGGAGAGAGGGACCGAAGACATGGCGATCTTTCGTTCGCATGGTTTCCGCTTGCGCGCCGCCATCGCAACCGGTGGGTTGCTGGCAGCCGTTCTTCTGACGACCGGCTGCGCGCCGCTTCTCGCGCCGCCCTATGCGGCCGACTACGAGACGCTCGACCGGCTCGAGGCCACGCGCCCCGGCATGGTGGCCGTCGCGAAGGCGCAGCCCGTCGATACGGAAGACAAGGTCAACACGGTGCGCCTGCGCGGCGCGAAGCTGGTGTCGCCCAGCGGCAGCTTCGCGCAGTACCTGCAGGACGCGCTGATGCGCGACCTCGCCGAAATCTCGGCCTACGACCCGAAGGCGCCGACGCGCATCGCGGCGCGCATCCTGGCCAACGAGATCGACCTGGGCCTCATCAACGGCACGGGCCGCATGGACGTGGAGGTGACCGTCATGCGCGACGCCACGCCGCGCCTGCGCAAGACCTACCGTGCGGAGACCGCCTTCGATTCGAGCTACGCGAACATCGTCGCCGTGCCGGCGGGGCAGGCCGCGTATCCGCGCCTCGTGCGCGCCCTGCTGCGGGAGGTGTATGCCGATCCGCAGTTCGTGGCCGCCATCGGCCGTTGACGGCAGACATCCCCAAGGTCCGGAGGCGCTTCGATGATGCCGTTCTTCTTCCTTCCAATGACCGCGATTCGACATGCCGCGACCGCGGCGTTCGCGGCCCTGCTGCTCGCGGGATGCGTGCACCCGATCACCATGATCACCGAGACTGCGCCGCCGCGCTCGCAGGCGCACCTGGTCCCGAAGAAGGTCGCCTATGTGATGACCGACGCCGACCGCGACATGGAAGTGATCACGCCCGGTGGCAGCGGCGACCGCGTGAGCTACTACCCGTACCGCGACCTCGAGAAGTCGATACGCGACGCATTGCGCGCGGTGTACCGCGACGTGGTGGTTCTGCGCACCGCGGCCGACGCGAAGGCGAACGAGGCGACGGGCGTGTCGTTGGTGTTCGCACCGCGCATCACCACCGCCTCCAGTTCGTCGTCGTGGATCAGCTGGCCGCCGACGTCGTTCACCGCCGAGGTGGCATGCGTGGTGACCGATGCGGCAGGCGCCGAAGTCACGCGCGTGCGCGCGGCGGGCAACGGCACGGCGGAGTTCGGCGAATTCAAGGGCGACTTCGGGCTGGCGGCGCGAAGGGCTGCGACGCGGCTGACGTCGCAATTGAGCAGCGAGGTTCGCAGGAACGAGAAACTGCGTTGAACGCACCATGAAAAAACGCGCCCGCAGGCGCGTTCTTCATTGAAGCCTCGAAGCCTTACTTCGAAACAACCTTCACCATCTCCAGGCACTTGTTCGAGTAGCCCCACTCGTTGTCGTACCAGCTCACGAGCTTCACGAAGGTGCCGTCGAGCGCAATGCCGGCTTCGGCGTCGAAGATCGAGGTGCGCGGGTCGCCGCGGAAGTCGGTGGCCACCACCTTGTCTTCCGTGTAGCCCAGCACGCCCTTGAGCGCGCCTTCGCTCTGTGCCTTCATTTCGGCGCAGATTTCCTTGTACGTGGCTTCCTTCACCAGCTCCACGGTCAGGTCGACCACCGACACGTCGGAGGTCGGCACGCGGAAGCTCATGCCCGTGAGCTTCTTGTTGAGCTCGGGGATCACCACGCCCACGGCCTTGGCGGCGCCGGTGCTCGAGGGAATGATGTTTTCCAGGATGCCGCGGCCGCCGCGCCAGTCCTTGTTGCTCGGGCCGTCCACGGTCTTTTGCGTGGCGGTAGCAGCGTGCACGGTGGTCATCAGCCCGCGCTTGATGCCCCACTTGTCGTTCAGCACCTTGGCCAGCGGCGCCAGGCAGTTGGTGGTGCAGCTGGCGTTGCTGATGATGGCTTCACCGGCGTACTTCTTGTCGTTCACGCCGTAGACGAACATGGGGGTGTCGTCCTTCGACGGTGCCGACAGAATGACCTTCTTCGCGCCCGCGTCGATGTGCTTCTGCGCCGTTTCCTTCGTGAGGAACAGGCCGGTCGATTCGAGCACGATGTCGGCGCCGACCTCGTTCCACTTGAGCTGCGACGGGTCGCGCTCCTGCGTGAGGCGGATCTTCTTGCCGTTGACGATCAGCGTGTTGCCTTCAACCGTGACTTCGCCCTTGAAGCGGCCATGCACCGAGTCGTACTGGAGCATGTAGGCGAGGTAGTCCGGCTCGAGCAGGTCGTTGATGGCAACGATCTCGATGTCGTTCTTGAAGTTCTGCACCGCTGCGCGCAGCACGTTGCGACCGATGCGGCCGAAGCCGTTGATACCGAGTTTGATAGCCATCTGACTTGCTCCTAAAGGTTGAAAAATCGTGATCGGACGGGAAAGCGGGCTGTGCGACGTCAGTCGCGCAGCGCCGCTTCCACGGTGGCGGCAACGTTCTCCGCCGTGAAACCGAAGTGCTTGAACAGCGCGGGCGCCGGTGCCGACTCGCCGTACGTGTCGATGCCGACGACGGCCGCGCAGCCGTACTTCCACCAGCCGCCGGTGCAGCCCATCTCGACGGCGATGCGCGGAATCTTCTTCGGCAGCACGCTCTTCTTGTAGGCCACGTCCTGGCGGTCGAAGGTGGTGGTCGAGGGCATCGACACCACGCGCACGGCGATCTTCTTCTCGGCCAGCAGCTTCTGCGCCGCCAGTGCGAGCGGCACCTCGGAGCCGGTGGCGATGATGACGGCGGCCGTCTTCTTGCTCTTGAGGCCGACGACTTCGGGCTCGGACAGCACGTAGGCGCCGCGGCTGATGTCGCCGAGCTCGCTCTTCGGTGCGTAGGCGATGTTCTGGCGGCTCAGCAGCAGCGCGGTCGGGCGCGACTGGTTTTGCAGCGCCACGGCCCAGGCCACGGCCGTTTCGGCGGTGTCGCCCGGACGCCAGACGTCGAGGTTCGGAATCAGGCGCAGCGACGCGGCGTGCTCGATCGACTGGTGCGTCGGGCCGTCTTCGCCGAGGCCGATGGAGTCGTGCGTGAACACGTGGATCACGCGGCGCTTCATCAGCGCGGCCATGCGGATGGCGTTGCGGCTGTAGTCGCTGAAGGTGAGGAAGGTGCCGCCGTAGGGGATGTAGCCGCCGTGCAGCGCCACACCGTTCATGATGGCGGCCATGCCGAACTCGCGCACGCCGTAGTTGATGTGGCGGCCGATCTCGCCGTGCGGCGGCTCGACGGCGGCGCCTTGTGCGGCTTCGTCTTCGGCGCCCTGGAGCACCAGCGGCGCAGGGGGCGCGTTCAGTACGACGGCGCCGGTCTTGGCGTCGAAGCGCAGCGCGGCGGTGCTCTTGGTGTTGGTGAGGTTCGAGCCGGTCAGGTCGGCGCTGCCGCCGAGCATTTCGGGCAGCGCGGCGGTGAAGGCTTCCAGCGCGAGCTGGCTGGCCTTGCGGCTGGCGACGGTCTCGCCCCTGGTGTGGGCGGCGACCACGGTGTCGAACGCGACCTGGTGGAAGTCCCTGGGCAGCTCGCCCTTCATGCGGCGGGTGAACTCGGCGGCCAGTTCGGGGTACGCGGCGGCATAGGCGGTGAACTTGTCGTTCCAGGCGGCTTCGGTCTTCGCGCCTTCGGCCTTGTGGTCCCAGTCGGCGTACACCTCGGCCGGGACCTCGAAGGGCGGGTAGTGCCAGTCGATCGCGTCGCGGGTGAGCTTGATTTCTTCGGCGCCCAGCGCCTCGCCGTGCGCCTTGGCGGTACCGGCGCGGTTCGGGCTGCCCTTGCCGATGGTCGTCTTGCAGATGATCAGCGTGGGCTTCGATTCTTCCTTCTTGGCCTTGGCGATGGCCTTGGACACGTCCTTGGCGTCGTTGCCGTCGATCGGACCGATGACGTTCCAGCCGTAAGCCTTGAAGCGCTCTTCGGTGTTGTCGATGAACCAGGGCTTGACCTGGCCGTCGATGCTGATGCCGTTGTCGTCGTACAGCGCGATCAGCTTGTTCAGGTGCCAAGCGCCAGCGAGGGCGCAGGCTTCGTGGCTGATGCCTTCCATCATGCAACCGTCGCCCAGGAAGGCGTAGGTGTGGTGGTCGACGACGTGGTGGCTATTGCGGTTGAACTCGGCAGCGAGCAGCTTCTCGGCCAGCGCGAAGCCCACGGCATTGGTGATGCCCTGGCCCAACGGGCCGGTGGTGGTTTCGACGCCCGGCGTCACGTCGACTTCGGGGTGGCCGGCGGTCTTGCTGTGCAGCTGGCGGAAGTGCTTGATTTCCTCCATCGGCAGGTCGTAGCCCGTGAGGTGCAGCACCGAGTACAGCAGCATCGAGGCATGGCCATTCGACAGCACGAAGCGGTCGCGGTCGAACCAGTGCGGGTTGGCGGGGTTGTAGCGCAGGTGTTCGCCCCAGAGTGCGACGGCCATGTCGGCCATGCCCATCGGTGCGCCCGGATGTCCGGAATTTGCTTGTTGGACGGCATCCATGGCCAGAGCGCGGATTGCGTTGGCCATCAGGGCGTGGTTTGCCATTTGCGGTGGACTTTCGGGGGAAAAGGGTGGGAGGAGATAGGGGGAACCCGCGATTTTACCGGGCGAGCCCGGACACCCGCCGATACAGGGCAAACGCCCGCCCGATGCTCTCTTGTGCAGCGGCCGGACTGCTAGAGTTGCGCCCCATGCACGGGCTGCACCTCACCGCCGACCTTCACGACTGCCAATGCGGCCTTCAATGGCTGACCGACCAGAAGGCCCTGGGCGCCGTTTGCCTCAAGGCGGTGGACGCCGCCGGGCTGCAGGCGGTGGGCAGGCTGGTCCATGGTTTTCCGGCCACGCCGCAGGGCCCGGGCGGGGTCACGGCCACGGTGCTGCTGGCCGAATCGCATCTGTGCATCCACACCTGGCCCGAGCAGCGCGGCGTGACGCTCGACGTGTACGTCTGCAATTTCAGCGGCGACCACTCGGCCAAGGCGCATGCGCTGATGGAATGCCTGGTGGCGCTGTTCCAGCCCCTCCACAGCGAACGCAACGAACTGCAGCGCGGGCGGAAATGACACTCGCCCCCAGGCTTCGCGCACTTCGTGTCGCTTCTCCCACCCCCTGCCGGGGGCAACACCAGAGGCCCGGCAAAGCCGGCTCCTCGGTGTTTCCCGAAAGAATCAGCCGATGACGAACGCAGCTTCGATTTCCGTGCGGGCCATGATCCTGGCCGCGGGGCGCGGCGAACGCATGCGGCCGCTGACCGACATCACTCCCAAGCCCCTGCTCGAAGTGCGCGGCAAGCCGCTGATGCAGTGGCCGATGGAAGCGCTGGCCGCGGGCGGGTTCACCGAGCTGGTGGTCAACACGGACTGGCTGGGCACGCAGATCTCCGAGCGGTTCGGCGCCAAGCCCTTGTTGCAGGGGCCAGCGGCACTGTCGATTTCATATTCCGACGAGGGCCGCGACTTCGGCGGCGCGCTGGAGACGGCCGGCGGCATCGTGCGTGCGCTGCCTTTGCTCGGCGAGGTGTTCTGGGTCGCGGCCGGCGACGTGTTCGCGCCGGACTTCGCCTTCACGCAAGACTCGGTCGACCGCTTCGTCGCCAGCGGCAAGCTCGCGCACCTGTGGCTGGTGCCAAACCCCGCGCACAACCTCAAGGGCGATTTCGGCTTGTCCGCCGGGGGCCTCGCGCTCAACACGGCCGACCGGAAGTTCACCTTCTCGACCATCGGCCTGTACCGCGCCGAGCTCTTCGCGCCACCGTACTGCGACATCCCGAGCGGCAACCCGGCCGGCCGCAAAGCCCCGCTGGCACCGATCCTGCGCGCCGCGATGGACAATGAACTCGTGAGCGCCGAGCTCTACACCGGCCCCTGGACCGATGTGGGCACCCCCGAACGACTCGCCCAACTGAACACGCCAAGCAGATGACTTCAGCAGCCACCACCACGATCTACGCCGAGCGCCGCGCGCGCCTCGCCTCGCAGCTGGGCAAGGACGGCATCGCGATCATCCCGACCGCGCCCGAACGCCCGCGCAACCGCGACACCGATTTCCTCTACCGCCACGACAGCTACTTCTATTACCTGACCGGCTTCACCGAGCCCAATGCCTGGCTGGTGCTGGCGGGCGATGGCCGCGCCACGCTGTTCTGCGCGCCGAAGGACCTGGAGCGCGAGATCTGGGACGGCTACCGCCTCGGCCCCGACGCGGCACCCGCGGCACTCGGTGTCGACGAAGCCTTCTCGGTCGCCGACCTCGATGCCAGGCTGCCGAAGCTGCTCGAGAACCGCTCGACCGTGTGGTTCCCGTTCGCCATCCACAAGGGCCTCGAGACCCGCATCGACGGCTGGCTGCAGTCGGTTCGCGCCCGCGTGCGCTACGGCGCGCTGTGCCCCGAGGAACAGCGCGACCTGTGTGGCCCGCTCGACGAGATGCGCCTGATCAAGGACGCGCACGAGCAGGACATCATGCGCCGCGCCGCGCAGATCAGCGCCCGCGGCCACGTGCGCGCGATGCAGCTCTCGGCCCGCATGCTGCGCGAGGGCAAGGACGCGCGCGAGTACCACCTCGACGCCGAGCTGCTGCACGAATTCCGCCTTGGCGGCTCGCAGTACCCGGCCTACTACTCCATCGTGGCGGCCGGCGCCAACGCTTGCGTGCTGCACTACCGCGCCGATGCGGCACCGCTGCGCAAGGGCGATCTGGTGCTGATCGACGCCGGCTGCGAACTCGACGGCTATGCGAGCGACATCACCCGCACCTTCCCGGCCGACGGCAAGTTCACCGGCCCGCAGCGCGCGCTGTACGACCTCGTGCTGGCCAGCCAGGACGCCGCGGCCGCCGTCACCAAGGCCGGCAACCGCTTCACCGATCCGCACGACGCCGCGGTGAAGGTGCTGGCGCAGGGCATGCTCGACTTCGGCCTGCTCGACGCCAACAAGGTGGGCGGCGTGGACGACGTGATCGACTCGCGCGCCTACTTCCAGTTCTACATGCACCGCACAGGCCACTGGCTCGGCATGGACGTGCACGATTGCGGCAGCTACGTCGAGCCCACGCAGATTGGCGAGGTGAGCGAGCGCAAGGATCCGCTGTCGAACGAGGTCATCAAGAACCGCCCGAGCCGCATCCTGCATCCGGGCATGGTGCTGACGCTGGAGCCCGGCATCTACGTGCGGCCCGCCGACGGCGTACCGGAGCAGTTCCACGGCATCGGCATCCGCATCGAGGACGACGCGATCGTCACGGCCACCGGCTGCGAGCTCATCTCGCGCGGCGTGCCCGTGAAGGCGGACGAGATCGAGGCGCTGATGCGGGCCTGACGGCCCGCGGGCCGAGCGGCCCGGGCTGTGGCATCGCCATGGCCTGGGCCTGAAGCCAGTCGCAAAACAGTCGCGCCGCCTCGTCCCGGGTGCCGTTGCGCCTGGCGACATAGCGGTAGCCGCTGGCATGAAAGCCCAAGGGCGCGGTCAATCGTCCCGCCCGCACGTCGTCCATCACGAGATGCCAGGGCGCGATGCAGATGCCCAGGCCGCCGATCGCAGCCTCCAGCGTGAAGTAGTAGTGCTCGAACTCCGTGCCGGGCAAAACTCGCACCGCGCTGCCGACCGATGCGCTCCACATCGACCAGGCATTGCGCCGCGTGCGCGTCTGCAGGATCTCCCGGTTCTCGAGATCGGCCGGCTCGCCGAGCCGCAACCGGTCGGCCAGGCCGGGAGCCAGCACGGGGCCGAGCAGTTCGTCGAACAGGAACACATCGGCAGGCGTCGCCTCCTCGTCTTCGTCCTGCGCCACCGAGATCGCGACGTCGCTGCGCGACACCGGCGTTGCCGCACTCTGGTCCGTGGTCTTGAGCCGCACGCCGATGTCCGGCTGGCTCGCATGAAAATCGTAGAGCCGCGGAATGAGCCAGCGCATCGTGAAGGTGCTGAGGCAGGAGACGTCCAATGTCGTGTGCTGCCGCTCAAGCATGGCATCCACCGCCTGTTCGATCTGCATGAAGGCCGCCGACAGGGTCGGCTGCAAGTACTTGCCGGCAACGGTCAGCACCGGCCGGTTCTTCGGCCCTTCGAACAACACGACGCCGAGCGCATCCTCGAGTTGCCGCACCTGCCGGCTGATCGCACCAGGCGTGACATGCAACTCGTCGGCGGCCAGGGTCATGCGGCCCAGACGGCCGGCCGCTTCGAAGGCGCGCAGCGCGTTCATGTGGCGAAGATGCTGTTTCATGGTGAAGTGACTTTATTGCACATAGCACCGGCAAATTCATCGGTTCGTTTTTTGCTTTGCGGCGCCTACAAACGGCGCATGACCTGTCCGGAATCGTCCGGCGGCATGCATCGCTTTTGCTGGAGTCCGTCACCATGCCTTTCATTCGCACCGCCGTCCCTGAAGACACGCCTCCCGCTCAATGCCAGGCCATCGTGCGAGGCATCCACGACGCACTGGTCGGCAGTATCGGGATGCCGGAGGACGAGCTGTTCAACCTGGTGAACCCGTACAGGGCCGACCATTTCTTTTTCGATCGCAGGTTCAATGGCGTGGCACGTTCCGATCGCGTGATCGTGGTCGAGATCACCATGCGCCGGGGGCGCAGCGATGCGATGAAACGGACACTTTATGGCCAGATCGCGCACAACCTGGAACACCAGGCTGGCATCGCACCAGCCGACGTTTTCATCTTCACTCACGAAAATGATTACTCGGACTGGTCGGTCGGCAACGGCCAGTTCGCGATGACCTTGGTGCAGCAGCGCGGCACGGACACCTGAAAGACAGCAAGGCGGTGCCGATGCCCTCGCGGCAGGCCGCTTACTTCGCCTGCAGCAACGCGCCCGCTTCCAGCAGCACCAGCTCGTTGTCGTCCGCCTTGTTCGGCTCGCGGCTGCTCGAGAACGGCAGGTTGTTGTCGTTGCCGACCACGATGTGCGTGGCGTCCACCACGTCGACGTTCTCGATGGTGAAGAAGGGAAACTTCAGCACGCCGTCGTTCAGCGGCTTGCGTGCGAGCTTGTCGGGGTCGGCGATGTTCAGCAGGTCGATGTAGCCGATCTTGCGCACCGGGCCGCCCGCGTTCGCGTCGTTCAGCTCGACCTTGTAGACGCGCTTGAACTTCGCGATGTCGTGGAAGCAGTCGGTACGCTTCTGGCCTTCGGGGCAAGCCTTGTCGCTCGTGCCTTCGCCGTTGTCTCGTTCGATGATCAAGCCGGTGGTTGCGTCGATCATGTTGAAGTCGCCGATGGCGTTGCCATTGGCTTCGAGCACGTATTTCCAGTGGCGGCCCGTCCACTTCTCGGTGGCCACATCGAACTCCAGCACGCGCAGCGCTTCCTTGCCGTCGACGCGTTCGTAGTCCTTGGCCTCGGCATTCCACACCGGGCCTTCGAGCAGCGCGTAGAGCTTGCTTGCGTCCTTCGACGAGGCCATGCCCTCGAAGCCCTTGGAGCGCTTGATCTGGAAATCGACCGCGCCGCCGGGCATGCCTGGCGTGGTCACTGCGGGGTGATCGGGCGAGCGCACGGCCTTGCCGTCGACCAGCGTGTCGTGCACGGCGAGCACCTTGCCCTTGAGGTCGGCCTTGATCAGGAAGGGTCCGAACTCCTCGCCGATCCACAGCGCGCCGCCGGCGAACTGGAAGCTCTCGGGGTCGAAGTCGGCGCCCGTCAGGTAGCGCTGCTTGGTGCCTTCGTGGACGATGCGGAAGGGCACCTTCTTGTCCGGGTCATGCAGGAAGATGGTGTTCAGGCGGTTGAACTTGCCGCTCTTGAAGTCCACCTTGTAGTGGTTCAGGTAGAGCATGAAGTCGGGCGAGTTGGCCTTGGTACCGGCACCGTTGTCGGTGAGGATCCAGAAGCTGCCGTCGTCCATCTTCTTGATGCCCGAGTGGCCCTGCAGCGGTTGGCCCTTGAAGGGCAGCGACACGCCGGTGCCGCGGCCGGCCGACAGGCCTTCGACCGAGCCGATCGCCTCGACGCGCTTGCCGGTCGTGAACTTGCCGCTGGCCTGCAGGTCGGCCGGCGCGTCCTTGGGCGCAGCGACGAAGCTCTGCGCGGGCAGGACGGCGTGGCCGGCGAGCGTGGAGGGGAAGGCGGTCTGGGCCGTCGCGCCGCCGCACGCGAGTGCAGCGGCAAGAGCGATGAAAGACAGGGAGGCGATGCGCGTCATGGAAAGGAAGGCGTTCGAGTTCAAAACGCGTGACCATGCCGAGGCGGCATGACGCGGCCATGACATCCTTTCAAGGAGCGACGTCCACCGTCACTTCGCGCGACTCCGCGCGGCCCTGGTCGTCGACCGCGCGCAGCACATAGCGCCGGCCCGATACGGAGAGATCGGGCATCCAGGTGATGCCTTCGCCGGGCTCGGCGCGGCCGATGAGCGCATCGTCGGCAAACCAGTAGACGGCCTGCGTGCCCGCGGCAGCCTCGGCGCGCAGCACCAGCGGCTCGGGCTTCTTCACGCGCAGCGTGTGGCGCACGCCGCGCAAGGGCGACGTGATGAGCGGCGCGCTTTCCGGCGCATCGCCATCCTTCTCGCAGCCGTCGGCAGGCGCGCTCGCGCGTGGCAGGCCGGCCTGGCGGAACAGGCGGCGCATGTCGCTGCCCCATTGCTCCACCACCTGCTGGCGCGCATTGGGCTGCGGGCCGCAGACCACCTTGCCGGTCGTTTCGTCGACCCACACTGCGCGGTGCAGGTTGCTGACCTGGATCGGCGACTTGCCGGCAATGAACCATGTCATGGTGCGCACCGGGCACATCGCATCGGGCAGGCCGCCCGTCGCGGCGCAGACCTCGATCTGGCGCAGGTCCGCCGGCTGGCGCGATGCGATTTCGCCCGGGTCGAGCCGCTCGGCGCGCAGCGCATCGACCATGCGCAGGAACAGCGGCGCGGCGGCGTCGACGCCCACCAGCGCGGGATTGCTGGTGCCGTCGAAATTGCCGACCCACACCACCAGCACGTGACGGCCGAACACGCCGGCCGTCCACGCGTCGCGAAAGCCCCAGGACGTGCCCGTCTTCCACGCGATGGCCGGGCGTGCGGGCAGCGTGGTGTCGGGGCGCGGCGTGTGGCGCAGCATGTCGAGCGTGATGAACGACGCTTCCTCGCTCAGCAAGCGCAGCGGCTGCACGGGCCGCTCGCCGGGCGCGGGCTGCGTGTAGCGGATCGGCTGCGAGATGCCGCCGTTGGCCAGCGTCGCATACATGCCAGCCAGCTCCTCGGGCGTGACCTCGCCGCCGCCGAGCACCAGCGCGAGACCGTAGTGCGATTCGCCCTGCAGCTTCTGCACGCCGGCCAGGCGCATGAAGTCGTAGAGCCCCGGCTTCGAGAGCTTCGCTGCCACGGCCACCGCGGGCACGTTGCGGCTGCGGATCAGTGCCTCCTGCGCGGGCAGCGGCCCGGCGAAGCGGTGGTCGAAGTTCTCAGGCGTGTAAGGGCCGAAGGAGGTGGGCGCGTCCTTCAGCATGGTCTTCGGATGCAGCAGCCCCTGGTCGAGCGCCAGCGCGTAGATGAAGGGTTTGAGGGTGGAGCCCGGCGAGCGCTTGGCCAGAACGCCGTTGACTTGCCCCGAGATGGCGTCGTTGCGGAAGTCGGCCGAGCCGATCATCGCGCGCACCTGCATCGTCGACGCATCGAGCAACAGCGCGCTCGCGTTGCTCATGCCCACGTCGGCGTGCGCGCGCAGGTACTGGCCCATCACGCGTTCGAGCGTGGCCTGCATGCGCAGGTCGATGGTGGTGCGCACTTCCTGCACGCCACGCTCCTGCGCGAGCAGCATGTCGGTGGCGTGCGGTGCCAGAAAAGGCAGGCTGCCGCGCGACTGTGCCGAGAGCGCGAGCTGCGCGTCGGGCGCGTGCTGCTTCGCCGCCAGATCGCGCTCGGCCCACAGCGCCCACAGGCGTTCGCGCGCCGATTGCAGCTCGGCGTTGCGGCCGCGCTCGGCGATGCGCTTGACGGGGTTCTGCGGAATCACCGCGAGCGTCAGCGCCTCGGGCAGACTGAGCTTGGCGGCGTCCTTGCGGAAGTAGATGAGGCTCGCGGCCTGCACGCCTTCGATGTTGCCGCCATAGGGGGCGGTGTTGAGGTAGGCCTCGAGGATGTCGTGCTTGCTGAAGCGCGCCTCCAGCCATAGCGCGGCGAAGATCTGCGCGACCTTGCCGGTGGGCGTGCGGCTGTCGATACCGTACACGCGCCGCGCGAGCTGCATGGTGAGCGTGGAGCCGCCCTGGCGGCGCTCGCCGCTGGCGATGCGCCACGCGCTTCGCGCCAGCGCGGCAGGGTTGACGCCGGGGTGCGTGTAGAAGCGCCGGTCTTCGTACAGCAGCACTGCATCGACCAGCGTGGGCGAGATGCGCTCCAGCGGCACCCAGAGCCGGTACTGTTCGTCGGCCGCGAGCGTGAGCCGCATCAGCTCGCCGCCTTGCGCATAGACGGCGCGCGAGCTGCCGACGGTTTCGCTCAGCGGGGCGTGGGGCCACAGGCGAAGAAGGACAAGCAGCACGACGAAGACCGCAAGGGCGAGCGCGGCCTTCCTCCCTCTCCCGCTTGCGGGAGAGGGCTGGGGTGAGGGCATCGGCGATGGATCGAGCGCGGAGGTCATAGGAAGCGCCGCACCCTCACCCTAACCCTCTACCGCACGCGGGAGAGGGGACAAGGCAAGAGCGCGTCACGATCAATTCGCCACCACCTGGAAGCGCGCGCCGGCCGAGCGCGAGAACACGCGCCGGTCGTACATCGCCTCGCCGTACGCGGCCGGCACCACGTAGTCGCCCACGTTGGTGGCGCGCGCCTTGTAGGTCACTTCGAGCAGGTCCTTGTTGACGCTGCCGTAGAACACGACGCGGTCTTCGCGGATGTCGGCGTACTGCACCTTCCACGAGCCGCCGCCACCGAGGCGCTTCTTCCAGATCGGTGCGTCGGCATTCGCATCGTCGTCGTCGCCCACGGCCTGCAGCACCGGCTCCAGCCCGCCGGGCAGCACGTCGACCAGCGCCACGTCGTTGATGTTCGCCCGCTCCAGGCTGCGCACGCGCACCCGCACCGTGACCTCCTCGCCGAGCTTCGCCTTGGCGATCGGGTTGCCCTTGGCATCGAGCACTTCGTGGAAGATCTCGAGGCCCTTGTTCACCGCGGTGGCGGGCACGTTGCGCTCGAAGCCCTGTTCGGCCCAGCTGTAGTACAGGTTGAAGTCGCTGTCGTTCGACAGCTTCAGCTTGGCGGTGCCGGCCGGCACCGCGGCGCGCGTGATCGGGTTGACCGCGCCCAGCGCGAGTGCGGCGGCCTGGCCCTGCGCATTGACAGTGCTCGCCGTGAGCTTGCCTTCCACGTTCTGTCCCACGGCCTCGAAGTACGAGTCGACCGCGAGCAGCATCGAGGCTGACGACAGGCTGTTGTACCAGCCGTCGCGCACCATCGCGCCCATGCCTTCCCATACTGCGGGCTTCAGCGTCTTCAGGCGCGACGGGAAGTGGCGGCCCACGAGGTGCAGCGTCATGCTGTCGTGCACCAGCGGGTCGTAGTAGGTGCCCCAGACGTTGCGGCGCTGCTTCTTCTCGGTGCGCGCGAGCAGGTCGGCCCACACCGGGTTGAGCAGCTCGTTGGCCACCTGCTCCTGCTTCACGAGCTGGTAGCTCGCGGCAAGGTAGACGGCGCCGAGGTCGTCGCTCCAGCCCTGCGTCTGCTTGCTGCGCCATGCTTCGCGCAGGTTGGCCAGTGCGGCCGGCGCGATGATGCCCTGGCGCGTCAGCAGGTAGGCCGCCTGCGTGCGCTGGCGCCAGCCGTCGAGCGATGCGTCGCCGCTGCCGAGCCAGCCCTGCAAGTAGGCATTGGCCTTCTGCAGCAGGTCTTGCGGCACGGGCAGCTTGTGGTCCTTGGCCTCGACCAGCAGGTGCACGGCGTACAGCGTGGCGAAGGCGTCGGTGCCCGCACCGGGCCACAGCGAGAAGCCGCCGTCGGCCGTCTGCCGTGCGCGCAGCTGCACGAGGTAGCGCTCGAAGGTCTTGCGCGCCTCGGGCAGCGGACCCTGCTCGGCCGTGCGCCCGCGCGCCATTTCCTTCACCAGCTCGGGACGGCCCGAGAGCAGCACTGCCGGGAAGGTCTGGCTCGTGATCTGCTCGGTGCAGCCGTGCGGGTAGGCCTCCAGGTACTGCATGAGGCCGGTGGCAAAGGACCACGGCGCGGCCGACACGGCCACGGCGCTCTGGCGGAAGTTCGGGTACAGGTCGGCCTGGCTCGAGATTTCTCCCGCGCGCTGGAAGCTGCCGGCCTGCACCAGCGTGACGAAGGGCGATGCAGGCCGCACGCTCACTTCGGTCGACAGGCGCGCGTTGAAGTTCTTGTGCGTCGACGTGAACACCAGCGCCGAAGAACCCAGCACGGCCTGCTCGCCCGGCTTGGCGCGCACGCTGAACTTCGTGCTCGCCTCGCCGCGCTCGTTGACCTTGAGCGTCTGTGTGGCATCGCCCACCACTTCGAGCCCGCCGGAGGCGGTGAGCGTGAGCGCGATGGGCACTTCCTTGCCCGAGCCCACGATGTTGTTCGCGAGGCCCACGCCCACTTCGACCGTGTCACCGGGCGCCATGGCGAGCGGCGCGTTGGGCAGGATCACCATGTCGCCGCGCACCACGGTGCGGGTGCTCTTGGCGGCGGTGGTCTCGTCGTTCACCGCGACGGCCATCACGCGCAGGCTGCCATTGAAGCTCTCGGGCACGGTGTAGCTGAACTCGCGGCTGCCGTTCACATCCACCAGCCCCGACCAGAAGGCCACAGGCTTGTCGCGCTTGCGCTTGAACGGGTTCAGGTGCTTGCCGAGTTCGCCTTCGCCGTCACCGCCGGGCGCGGCGCCCTGCATGAGCTTCTTGAACTCCGGCAGGATCAGGTCGAGCGTCTGCAGCGTACCGACTTCGAGCGCGCGCTTCTGGAAGAAGTGCTTGAGCGGATCAGGCGTCTTGTAGCGCGCCACCTGCAGGATGCCCTCGTCCACCGCGAAGACCACGGCGCGCGTGGGCTTGTCGCTGGTGAGCTTCATCTTCACGGTCTGGCCCGGCTTCACCAGTTCGCTGCTGGTGAGCTGCAGGTTGGCGGTGCGCTTGGTCAGCGCGGTGACGAAGGGCACGACGCCGTACGACAGCGGGCTCATGTAGACCTCGTCCGAGGCTGGGTCGCGCACGAAGTGCACGTTGATGTAGCCCGTGCCCTCGAAGTCCTTGGGCAGCACGATCTTCTGCACCGAGGCGGTCTTGTCGGTCTTGAACCATGCATGGGCGTAGACCTTGTCGCGCTCGATGGTGATGAGGCCGGCGCCCACGTAGGGCGCGCGGATGCTCACCGCGATCTCCTGCCCGGGCTCGTAGTCCTTGCGGTCGAGCGTGAGCTGCAGTTCGGCATTGCGGTCGAGCGAGCGCGAGACGTTGGCGTTGCCGGCCACGCTGTATTCCACGCGGTTGAGCTCCAGCCCGTCGGCGTTGCGCACCACGTAGGCGAAGTTGCCGGGGGCGCCGGTGTCCAGCGCCACGGTGTTGCCGGCGGCAACGATGGCGAAGGGCTTCTCGTCGAGCACGATCTCCTTGCGGCGCGACTCGTAGCGGTACAGGCCGCTGTCCTGCTTGATGAGCACCGACAGCACCTTGCGTTCGACGCGTTCGATCTTCAGGCCGGGCACGGCTGTCTTCCTGGCCTGCGGGTCGATCGCGATCACGGTGGCACTGCGAGCGGCGCCCTTGCTCACGTAGCCGACGTCGCCGTCGACCTTCACGCCGACAAGGTAGGGCATGTCGCTCACCAGCGTCTGCGCCTCGGCCGACACGCTGCGCCCACCCTCGGGCTCGAAGGCCCTGGCCAGCACGTGCACCTGGTAGGTGGCGGCGTCGAAGCGCGACAGGCGCAGGTCGAACTCGGCCTTGCCGTCGGCGCTGGTCTGCACGCTGCCCAGATCGTCGGCCTGCCTGTCGGCAGCGCGCTGCGGATCGAAGAAGGCGTAGTCGGTGAACGCGCGGAACACCGGGAAGCCGGGGCTCAGCGTGAGAGTGCCTTCCACCTTGCGGTCGGGCGCGGGCGTGCCGAAGAGGTTCTGCACATCGATCAGCGCCTTCAGGTCCTTCGGCTTGACCCAGCCTTCGGCCACTTCGCTGCTGAGCTTGGCCGTGACCTTGGTGCGGTCGGGCAGGAACTCCTGCACCTTCACGGTGGTGCTGCCGATCAGCAGGCCTTCGACCTCGGGCGTGCCGGGCGACGATTCGCGCGGCAGGTAGAGGTTGACGGTGTAGTTGCCAGTCGGCGAGCTGTCCTGCGTGGTGTGGGCGATTTCCGCGGCGCCGCCGGGGCCGAGCTTGAGCTTCTCGCGGCGCACGCTGAGGCCGCGCGCGTCGATGATCTCGGCTTCGAGCGGCAGGTCGCGCAGCGAGGTGGCCCAGTTGCCGGCCTTCACCATCATCGCGATGTGCATCGTGTCGCCCGGGCGGTAGATGCCGCGGTCGCTGAAGACGTAGGCCGTCATCTGGTTCGGCACGCCGGCCGCGCGCAGGCCGCCGACGTCGAAGCGCGAGATGTCCAGCGTGCGGTCGCTGCGGTTGAAAGGCAGGAAGCTCAGGTCGCCGTCCTTGCGCACGACCAGCACCACCGGCGCCTTCTCGCGCTGGTAGCCGGCGAGGTTGGGCAGCTTGGCCGCGCCCGTCGCGTCGGTGGCCTGCGACGCCACGATCATGCCGTTGCGGCCCCACACTTCGACCAGTGCACCAGCCACGGGCTGTCCGTTGGCAATGCTCTGCACGAACACGTCGCGCGTACCGTCGAGCGACTTCTTGGCGACGATGCCCAGGTCGGTGACGAGCACGAGGCGCTGGTCGAGCTGCTGCTCGGGGTTGCCGCCCTCGCCGTTGCCTTCTTCCTCGTCCGGGGACTGCTGCTGTTCGTCCTCGGGTTGGGCTTGCGCATCGCCTTCGGGCTTCTTCTTGGCCTTGGGGTCGTAGCCCTGCACCTTGAGCAGGAACACGCCGCGCCGGTCGGACGCGTCGCTGCGCAGGTACTCGGCGAAGTCGACGGTCTCGTAGTGCGCCTTGCCGGCGGGGATGCTGAGCGGGATCTCCTTCTGGAAGCGGTCGACGAGGTTGTCCGACTGCAGGCCGCCATAGAACTGCGGATGCGCGAAGTCGCCGTTGGTCTGCGTCACCAGGTGCTGCAGCTGCTGCGGCAGCAGGCGGCCGATTTCGAGGCGGATGCCGGGCAGGTCGCGCACCAGGATCGGCAGCTTGCGCTCGCCCGACAGCGCGAGCAGCGAGCCCTGGCTCATGATGGTGAGCTCGGGCGCGAAGGTCTTGAGCAGCAGAACGTCCTGGCGCGCCGCGCCGAGCTGGTAGCCGCCGGGCGTCTTCAGGCCCTTGGCCACGCGCACCAGCAGGTAGCGCCCGCCCTCGGCCTGCGGCATGCGGAAGCTGACCATCTCGGTCACTTCGCGCTCGCTGGCGATGGGCTGCAGGCTGATCTTCTTCGCGCGGCGCAGCACGGCGTCGGTGATCTTCGCGGGCTCGGCCGACCAGTCGAACTTGTCGTCGGGATCGCCCTTGGCTTCTTCCGTGGCCGGCAGCAGCCAGGCCTGCACCACGCGCGCCATTTCGCGTTCGTGCACCGGCATCGAGGCGGTGACGTGCATCACGTGCTCGGGTTCGCCGTTCTCGCCGGTGACGATGGTGGGCTCGATGCCGGCGATGGCCAGGCTGAAGAGGCCGGGGATGTCGACCGCGCGGGACTGGTCGTTGCGCAGCGCGGGACCGCCCTTCTGCGCGACCGTGCCAGCCGTGAGGCTGAGAATCGCTGGACGCGTCTTCTCGGGAATCGGCAGCGGGTCCGACTGCAGGGTGGCATTGAGGCGCAGCCTGTCGTAGCTGACCGTGAACTTCTCGCTCGCGCACTTGCCGACGCTGAAGATCGAGCTGCTGCAGGGCTGGTCGTAGGTCAGCACCAGGCGCTTTTCGAACTCGGCCGTGTTGACGGGGTGCGAGAAGCGCACCTGGAAAAGCGCGCGGCGTACGTTGGCCTGCACCGGGTCCTGGTAGAACTCGGCGCTGGCGATCTGGGCGGTGAATTCGGGCGAGGTGAACTCGTACTTGCGCTGCGCCATCTCGATGTGCGGCGCGAGCGCGTTGCCGGCGATCTGCACCTTGTAGGGCTGGCCGATGGGCCAGTCCTGCGCGGGCAGGAATTCGAGGCGGTTCTGTTTGGTCCAGGTCCAGCGGCCGGCAATGGCGGGCTCGATGATGACGCCGGTGGCCTCCTGGCCGATGCGCGCAATGGGCGCGACCGAGGCGGAGAAGTTCATGACGAAGGGGTTCGGCCCCTTGTCGAGCTCGATCTGTGTACGTTGCGGCGGCTCGGTCTTCGCGGTGGCGACGACGGGCTCGACGCGGTCGGGCGTGAGGCCGTGCCACCACTTCAGCACATGGGGGCTCGCCATCCAACCGGCCAGCACCAATAAGAGGAGCAGCACCAGCCACGCCAACCGCTGCTGCAGCCACTGCAATCCGAGCAGCACGAAGGCGCCGGCAATGCGCAGCCAGCCCGGCGGCCGCCAGGAACCGATGAGCCCGCGGGCCAGCGGACGCAGGAATCCGAGCACGCGGCCCAGCCCGGTGAAGAGCACGTCGCTGAGCGACGCGAGTTTTCTGTTGGCGACTTGAAGCATGGAAGCTCCCCCGATGTTTTTGTTGGCGTTCGCGAGTTTGCCGACCGTCTGTGAAGCGATGGCGCCGTGTGTGAAGTCCGCGTGAAAACTGCACGGGGCTGCGCCGGGGCCATTTCAAGGATTCATGGTGCGTTTGCTTTGCTGGGTGTTTTTTCAGGGCGAGTGCGAAGGACACCGGGTGCCCCCTCCGCGAATGTCCACCGGCCTGCGGCCTCCTCCTTTATTTCGCTGCGCAGAGCACCCCGTCGGCGTGACTGCACCTCGGACGCCTCATGCCGCCGCCACGCGCATTCCCGCGAGGTGCCCACGCGTGAACGCCTCCTCGAAGATCGAGTAGCCCGACCAGTCGGCATGCGCGAACGACAGGCGTCCCGCGACGACGCTGCCGCGGTGCGCCTCGTCCGATGTCGTGCGCTGCGAGCCGATCTGCGCCAGCAGCCCCGGTTTGGGGATGGACATGGCGTGCCCATAGCGCGTGACGTCGATGCGCGTGGCGAGCGAAGGCAGGTCGGGGTGCGGCACCGACAGCTCTGCGAGCAGGTCGTCGCGCCAGCCGCTCCACGGCCGATCGAGCAGCAGCTTGCGACCGTCCGCCGCGTCGTAGCCGCTCGGCCCCAGCGGGCGGTACCAGCTGAGGACGGTGCCGCGCGGCGTGGGGTCGAGCGACTGGTGCCGCGCGTCGACGTAGCCGAGGCCGCGCGTGCCGTGGATCACGTTGTCCCAGCTCGGCGCTGCGCCATGGCGGTCGGCCAGCGGGCCGCGCAGGTGGATGTTGGCCACGAGCCAGGGCGCGTAGCGCACGTGGGCCGCGGCGTTCTTCAGCACGGCCGGCGGGTTCTCGACCACGCGCGCGGCGATGAACACGGGCAGCGCGACGATGCAGCGCTCGGCCTGCCAGCGCACGAGCGATTTCGTGGCCGCATCCCACGCGTCGACCTCGACGCCGTCGCGCACCTCGGCGATGCGCGTGACGGCCTGGCCGGTACGCAGCCGGTCGCCGAGCGGCCTGGCCAGTTGCTTCGTGAGCCAGCCGTTGCCTTCGGGCCAGGTGAGGATGCCGTCGCGCTCGGGGCTCGAATCGTTGACGCTGCCGGTGGGATCGCCGGGCGCATGGAAGCCGTGGCGGCTCGCGAAGTAATGGATGCCGGCCCAGGCCGAGACGTGTTCGATGCCAGCGCCGTAGTCGTCGCGGCAGCAGTAGTCGAGATACCAGCGCAGCTGTGCGTCGCTGAATCCTTCGCTGTCGAGCCAGCCCGCGAAGGTGATGGCGTCGAGCGCCAGCAGCTCGGGCGTGACGGCGACCTTGAGCGTGGGAATCGCAAAATGCGCCGCGTGCTGCAGCGCATCGATGCGCTGCGCGAACTTGCGGTACTGCGCGAGCGAGCCTTCGCCCACGCCGTGCATGGGCAACAGGCCGTCCTGCCACTCGCCGCGGAAGAACAGGCGCTCCTGCGGGCTGTGGCAGAGCGTGGCCTCGTCGTATTCCCAGCGGCCCGCCACGCGGCGGCGCAGACCGAGTTCCTCGAGCAGGTCCTGCACTTCGCGCGCGTCGTCGCCCGGCACGGGCAGGTAGTGCGCACCGAGCGGGCAGGCGATGCCGTTGACCACGCCGCCGCGTGCGTTGCCGCCGGCGGTGTCCTCGAGCTCGAGCAGCGTGAAGTCGTCGATGCCCGAGAGCCGCAGGGCGCGTGCAGCCGCAAGGCCCGCGACGCCGCCGCCTGCGATCACCACGTGCGTGCGCTTCACGACGGCGGGCGCCTGGCTCTTGAGCGCGCCATCGCGCATCGCGTGGCCGCGCGCCATGTCGATGCCGGTGAAGCCACCTTCGACGGGCGTTGGCGGCGCCTCGCAGCCGGCAAGCGCCAGCGCGCCTGCCGCCATTCCGAGAAATTCGCGCCGTTGCATGACTCAGCTAGTGCGCCATCACCTTGCCCCACTCCTGCTCGTAGGTGGTGACAAGGGTCTGGTTCGACAGCCGGTTCACTTCGGCCGGCACGCGCGCCATGTCGAGCGGAAAGTCGAACATCAGCGGCAAGGTGGAAGGCGAGAGGAAGCGCAGGCCCGAAGGCAGCGCATCGGGCATGCGGTAGGGCCGCCGGCTCGCGATGATGTAGCCCCATTCGCCGAAGCTCGGCACATGCGCGTGGTACGGTGTGGCACGCAGGCCCACCGATTCGATGGTGGTGGCCACGGTCCAGTAGCTCTTGCGCGCCACCAGCGGCGAGGTGGTCTGGATCACCGCATAGCCGCTGGCCGAAAGGCGCCTCTCGAGCAGCGCGTAGAAGCTGTTGGTGTAGAGCTTGCCGATGGCGAAGTTGGTCGGATCGGGAAAGTCCACCACGATGACGTCGAAGGTGTCCCCGGGCTGCTGCAGCCACTGGAAGGCGTCGGTGTTGACGATCTTCACCTTGGGCGACGAGAGCGAGTGGCCGTTGAGCGCGGCCAGGGTCTCGTGCTCGGTGAAGAGTTGGGTCATGTTCGGGTCGAGCTCCACGAGCGTGACCGACTCGACCGAGGGGTACTTGAGAATCTCGCGCACCGCCATGCCATCGCCGCCGCCCAGCACGGCGACCTTCTTCGGCGCGCCCTGCGCGGCCATCACCGGATGCACGAGCGCCTCGTGATAGCGGTACTCGTCGCGCTCGGCGAACTGCAGGTTGCCGTTGAGGAACAGCCGGTGCCCGAGCAGCCCCCGCGTGACGACGATGCGCTGGTAGGGCGAGGTGGCACTGAAGACGATGCGGTCCTGGTAGAACTTGTCCTCGGCCAGCGTGGTGATGTGATCGGCCCAGGCGAAGGCCGCGACCAGCGCGGCCAGCGCGAGAAAGCACGCGACCGCATGCGCGCCGACGCGGCGCAGTTCATGCCGGAACAACCACAGCGCCCACACCGCCACGGCCGCGTTCATGAAGCCGAACAGCAGGCCGGTGCGGATCATGCCGAGCTGCGGCACGAGGACGAGCGGAAACGCCACCGACACCGCGAGCGCGCCGAGGTAGTCGAAGGTGAGCACCTGCGACACGAGGTTCTTGAGCACGATGTTGCGCTTCAGGATGCGCATCACCAGCGGAATCTCGAGCCCCACTAGCGTGCCCACGACCGTCACGAGGCCGTACAGCAGCAGCCGGAAGGCACTCGGCATGTACGCATTCGCGAGGAACAGGATCGCCGGCAGCGCACCGCCGATCAGCGCCACCATCAGTTCGATGCGAAGGAAGTGCGCCGGCAGCTGCCGCTCGAAATAGCGTGAGAGCCATGAGCCCACACCCATCGCGAACAGGTAGGTGCCGATGATGGTGCTGAACTGCAGCACCGAGTCGCCGAGCAGGTAGCTGCTCAGCGCGGCCGCGCTCAATTCGTAGACAAGCCCGCAGGCGGCGACCACGAACACGCTGGCGAGCAGCGCGATCTCCACGGGTTGCGGCCCCCGCGCATCCGGGGTGCGCGCGGGCAGGGCCGCGTCGCTCAATGGATTGCTGCGGCGACGATGATGCTGATGCCGAGGCTCATCGCGGCAACCACCAGCCCCAGCGCCACGTTCTGCTTCTCGACGATCTCGCCCCACAGGTCATACGGCGTGATCTTGTCGATGATCAGGAAGCAGAGCCAGAAGACCAGGACGCCGATCAGCGCATACACGAGCGATCCAAGGACCACGCCCGGTTTCAGCCATTCAAATCCCATGATGAGGACCTCCAGTCAAAGTTGATTCAGTTTGCACCCAGTCACCGCACAACGCGCGCCAGAACTGGCGCCCCCCCAAGTCGGGGAACACCGCAGAACCGGCTTCGCCGGGCTGCAGGTGTTGCCCCCGGTGAGGGGGAAGGCGAAGCGACACGAAGTGCGCGAAGCCTGGGGGCGGTCATTTGTGCCCGCCGCCACTCGAATAGCCGCCGTATGACCCGCCCGAGCTGCGGTAACCGCCCGTGGAGCCGCTGGAACTGCTGCAGGTGCTCATGATGATCAGCACGATGATGATCACGACGACGATGAGGACGATGGTGCCGCAGCCCATGCCGGATGCGGCACTCACGGGCAGCGCGTCGGCGCGCTTGAACATGTCCTTGCGCGCGTCGAGCTTGAAGGCGGAGGCCACCAGGCCGCTGTCGAGCTTGCTGCCCGACGACCACGTGAGTTCGTTGGCCGAGCGCTCCATCGACAGCAGTGCGCCGCCGCTGGCGAAGTCGCGGTTGAAGGTTTTCTGCCCGCGCTCGACCTGCCAGTAGAACTCGCCCGCCACGTAGGTGGTCTCGGCGTTGTAGGCGTACTGCTGCTGGTAGCGCTTGTTGAGGTAGGTGGCGGTGTTGCCGCTCTCGGCCATCACGGGCGCGCCGGTGGTCGGCTTGACCATGCTCCAGCCGTCCTCGGCGTCCACCAGGAAGCTGAAGCCGCGCTTCTTGTTGTAGAGCAGGTACTCGTCCCAGCCGAACAACTCGTCGTCGCCGGGCGCGCTGCCCATGCGGTGCTGGAAGCCGACCACCTGCCACTGCGCACCCTGCAGCTGGCCCATGCTGCCCAGCGCGATGAGCGGGCGCACGGGCTCGTCCTGCGTGGCGTGCTTGAGCTCGCCGCCGATGCCTTGCGACAGGTCGATGATGCTGTTGCACGAGCGGCAGGTGATGCTCTTGCTGTCGGCGAGGTTGACGGTGACGGGCGAGCCGCAGTTGGGGCAGTTGAAGCTGCGGCCCTTTTCGTCCTTTGCGGATTCCTCGCGCAGGCCGGTGAGCTGCAGGTCTTCGAGCTGCACCGAGCGGCCGAGGTAGCTCGCGGGCGGCTGCGTGCCGTAGTCGATGCTGAGGACCAAGCCCTTGTCGTTGCGCAGCTCGACCATCGCGAAGGAACGGCCGAGCTCGGGCAGGTGCGGCAGTTCGCCCTGCGCGGAGGTCAGCGCCACCTGCTCGTTCGAGGTGACGGCGTAGCTCTGGCCCGCGAAGGCGGTGGTGGCGCCCACGCGCAGTTCGTTCCAGGGCGGTGCGGTGCGCTGCAGGTCGAAGGGCAGCGCGAAGACGTAGGCACCGTTGTCCTCGCTGAGCACGCCGGTGCGGTCGCCGTCGAGCGCGGCGATCCACTCGGTCCAGCGGCCGCCGGGGTAGGTGTACTGCAACCGGCCGATCAGCGTGAAGGGCTTGTCCTGGATGCGGCCGGCGGCGAACAGCTGCAGCGGGCTGAAGTCGTCGAACAGCTCGGCCATCTTGCCGGTGCGCGCGAGCGTGTCGCCCTGTCGCACGACGGTGCTCTGGCAGTAGGGGCAGACCGCGTGCGTCGACTGCGCCGAGCGGAATTCGACGGGCGCGCCGCAGCCAGGGCAGGGCGCGCGGTAGTAGCGTTGGTTGCCGGTTTCCTCAGCCATGGCGGCTCAGGAGATCGACGGCTGTAACCACGGATGCAGTTGCGGGAAACACCACGGAACCGGCTTTGCCGGGCCGTCGGTGTTGCCCCCTGCAAGGGGGGAGGAGAAGCGACACGAAGTGCGCGAAGCCTGGAGGTTGGACCAATACTGGGGTCAGACGAGCTTTTTGAGGAGTTCCACCTTCTTGGCGTCGAACTCTTCCTGCGTGAGGATGCCCTTGGCCTTGAGTTCGCCGAGCTTCTCGAGCGTGGTCATCACGTCGGTGGGGCTCACCACGGCCACGGCCGGCTGCTGCTGCGTCGCCGCAGCTTGGGCGGCCGCATTCGGGCTCAGGCCCTGCGCGAGGTTCTGCGCCAGCACCTGGCCGAGCGCCACGCCGGCACCCAGGCCCATCGCGTCGCCCGCGATGCCGCTGCCGCCAGCGGCGCCTTCTGCGAATTTGGGAATGGCCTGCGCGGTCTGGTACTGCATGAACTTGCCCATGTCGTTGCCGACCATGCCCATGCCGATCTTCTGGTCGAGGATCTTCTGCAGCTCTTCGGGCAGCGAGACGTTCTGCACCGTGATGTTCTCGAGCTTGATGCCGATCTTCCCGAACTCGGGCACCAGCTGCGCGGCGAGCGCCTGCGCAAACTGGATCTGGTTGGCCGCGAGGTCGAGGAAGGGCACGCCGCTCGAAGCGATGGCGTTGCTGATGTTCTGCAGTACCAGCCCACGCAACTGGCCGTCGAGGTCGGCCACCGAATAGATGTCGCGCGTGCCGGAGATCTCGGTGTGGAAGGCCTTGGCGTCGCCGATGCGGAAGCTGTAGTTGCCAAAGGCGCGCAGGCGCACGGCGCCGAAGTCCTTGTCGCGGATGGTGATCGGCTGGGGCGTGCCCCACTTCTGGTCGACCTGCTGGCGGGTGCTGAAGAAATAGACGTCGCTCTTGAAGGGGGACTCGAAGAGCTTGTCCCAGTTCTTCAGGTACGTGAGCACGGGCAGCGTCTGCGTCGTGAGCTTGTACATGCCGGGGCCGAACACGTCGGCCACCTTGCCTTCGTTGACGAAGACGGCAACCTGCGATTCGCGAACGGTGAGCGAGGCGCCGTTCTGGATTTCCATCTCGGCCATCGGGAAGCGCCAGGCCAGCGTGCCGTCGCCGGTCTCGGTCCACTGGATGATGTCGATGAACTGCTTCTTGATGAAATCCATCAGTGCCATGGTCGCTCCTCGTTTTTTCAGGTTTTGTCCGAACCGTGCATATTGCCACACCGGTTTGACGGCGCACCCGGCTTTTCGCCATGGCTACCACCGGCCATGCGACGTATGGCCGGTGCGCAGCGAGGTCTACAATCGGCGCCCCCAGAAGAAGCGCCACCAGGAGCTACGGCACATGTCAGATTCGACCCCCTCGACCTCATCGACTCCCACGCCCGAAGACAAACGCGCCGAGTTGCGACGTGCAGCCCTCGAGTACCACGAGTTTCCCGTGCCCGGCAAGATCGCCATCGCGGCGACCAAGCAGATGATCAACCAGCGCGACCTGTCGCTGGCCTATTCGCCCGGCGTTGCCGCGCCCTGCGAGGAAATCGTCAAGGACCCGGCCAACGCGTTCAAGTACACCTCGCGCGGCAACCTCGTGGCCGTCATCAGCAACGGCACCGCCGTGCTGGGCCTGGGCGACATCGGCCCGCTGGCGTCCAAGCCGGTGATGGAAGGCAAGGGCGTTCTCTTCAAGAAATTTGCCGGCGTGGACGTGTTCGACATCGAGATCGACGAGAAGGACCCGGCCAAGCTGGTCGACATCATCGCGTCGCTGGAGCCGACCTTCGGCGCCATCAACCTCGAAGACATCAAGGCCCCGGACTGCTTCTACGTCGAGCGCGAGCTGCGCAAGCGCATGAAGATCCCGGTGTTCCACGACGACCAGCACGGCACGGCCATCACGGTGGCTGCCGCCATGGTCAACGGACTGAAGGTGGCGGGCAAGAAGATCGAGGAAGTCAAGCTGGTCGCTTCGGGCGCGGGCGCCGCGGCGCTGGCCTGCCTGAACCTGCTGCTGAAGGTCGGCCTGAAGCGCGAGAACGTGTTTGTCACCGACCTCGCCGGCGTGGTCTACGAAGGCCGCACCGAGCTGATGGACGACGACAAGCGCCAGTACATGCAGAAGACCGACGCGCGCACGCTCGCCGAGGTGATCGAGGGCGCCGACGTGTTCCTGGGCCTGTCGGCCGGCGGCGTACTGAAGCCCGCGATGGTCGCCAGGATGGCCAAGCGCCCGGTGATCTTCGCGCTGGCGAACCCGAATCCCGAGATCGCGCCCGAAGACGCCCATGCGGTGCGCGACGACGTCATCATGGCCACCGGCCGTACCGACTACCCGAACCAGGTCAACAACGTCCTGTGCTTCCCGTACATCTTCCGCGGTGCGCTGGACTGCGGCGCGACGACGATCACCGACGAGATGGAAATCGCCGCGGTGCACGCCATTGCCGACCTGGCACAGGCCGAGCAGAGCGAGCGCGTGGCTGCGGCCTACGTCGGTGAAAAGCTGTCCTTCGGCCCCGAATACCTGATTCCGAAGCCCTTCGATCCGCGTCTCATGATGAAGATCGCGCCCGCCGTGGCCAAGGCGGCCGAGGATAGCGGCGTGGCGTCGCGTCCGATCAAGGACATGGACGCCTACCGCGACAGGCTGCAGAGCTTCGTCTATGCCTCGGGCACCACGATGAAGCCGATTTTCGACAGCGCCCGGCGCGCGTCGAAGAAGCGCGTGGCGTACTGCGAAGGCGAGGAAGAACGCGTTCTGCGCGCCGCGCAGATCGTGGTCGACGAGGGCATTGCGCGTCCGACGCTGATCGGCCGCCCGGCCATCATCGCCCAGCGCATCGAGAAGTTCGGCCTGCGCCTGAAGGAAGAGCTCGACTACGACATCGTCAACGTCGAGCAGGACCACCGCTACCGCGATTTCTGGCAGACCTACCATCGCATGACCGAGCGCAAGGGCCAGACGGTGCAGACCGCCAAGATCGAGATGCGCCGCCGCCTCACGCTGATCGGCGCGATGCTGCTGCACAAGGACGAGGTGGACGGCATGATCTGCGGCACCTGGGGCACCACACTGATCCACCTGCACTACATCGACCAGGTGATCGGCAAGCGCCCCGGCGGCTGCGAAAGCACGCCGCAGGACGTGCCGGTGTACGCCTGCATGAACGGCCTGCTCCTGCCGGACCGCCAGGTGTTCCTGGTCGACACGCACGTCAACTACGACCCCTCGCCCGAGGAACTGGCCGAGATCACGACGATGGCGGCCGAGGAAATGATGCGCTTCGGCCTGAAGCCGAAGGCGGCGCTGCTGTCGCATTCGAACTTCGGCACCAGCAACGAGCCCAGCGCCATCAAGATGCGCAAGACGCTCGAACTGCTGCGCGTGCAGGCCCCCTGGCTCGAGGTGGATGGCGAAATGCACGGCGACGTGGCGCTCGACAGCAAGCAGCGCGCGATCGTCATGCCGCACAGCGCACTGGCCGGCGACGCCAACCTGTTGGTATTTCCGAACATCGATGCCGCCAATATTTCGTACAACCTGCTCAAGACGGCGGCTGGCGGCAATATCGCGATCGGCCCGGTTCTGCTTGGCGCGGCCAAACCTGTGCACATTCTCACGGCCAGCGCGACTGTTCGACGCATCGTGAACATGACAGCCTTGACAGTGGCTGACGCAAACGCCGAAAGATAGGCCCTTTGGCGAGAGTGGTCGCCAACTTAAAGTACCACTCACTCCCCTTGCGACTGCTCAAACTTTGAGCAGTCGCTTGCTATTTTCGCCAGCGTGGTGCACACTCGCGGGCTTGAATTTGCGGGTTAACCCCGACGTTGATCGCCGATTCGAACCCCCCGCTCTTTTCTTGTGGTGCCCCATGGCGGCTTACGCCTCGATCACGTCCTCGTTCACAAAGTTTGCGCTCACCAGCCTGATGCTGGCGGCGTTGACGACGGGGGCCGAGGCCCGCGGATGGTTCGGCGCCGGAAAAACGTCCGCCGAGGAAACAATTGCACTGTCCGACTTGCCAGTGCAAGGCCAGCGAACCTACCAGGCCATCCTCAGTGGCGGCCCCTTCCGGCATGACAAGGACGGCACCGTGTTCGGCAATCGCGAGCGTCTTTTGCCGCCGGCGCGCCGTGGCCACTACCGCGAGTACACGGTGCAGACGCCCGGTTCACGCAATCGTGGTGCACAACGGATCGTCTGCGGCGGCGAGCAGCGCACGGCGCCCGAGGCCTGCTGGTACACGGCAGATCACTATGCGAGTTTCAGACGGATTGCGCCATGAGCGATGAAAACGACCTGGGCGGCGCCCCGAAGCGCCCCGAAGAAATGATGATGACTATGGAAAGACCAGCGGAGATGACCTTATCCCTTCGTGCCGTACGCCCGAACATCGTGCAATCGATCCGCGCGTTCCGCGTGAGCGACCTGCAGGACGCTGCCAACGCAGCCGGCCAGCACTTCCTGTACGCCAACCTGGGCAACGCCCAGACCAAGCAGGACGTGCTCGACCTGATCGCGCAGCAGTTCACGTTCCCGGCCCACTTCGGGAAGAACTTCGACGCGCTGTACGACTGCATGACGGACCCGTTGCATAAATCGGGCCCACAGCCTGGTTTCGTCATCGTCCTGGAGCAGATTCCGGCCAACGCCAAGTTCGACAAGGAAGCGCGCGAGCAGCTGCTCGACATCTTCCGCGACGCCTCGGACTACTGGGGCGACCGCAAGGTCCCGTTCCGGTGCTTCTATTCTTTTCTGTAGCCCGTTCTGCATCTACCAGCCAAGCAGAACGGGCGAACGAGGCTCAGCCGAACGCTGAAACCCTCGATGGCATCGAAGTGAACCCCAACGCCGCCGCAACGGCCGCCGCCGGCACCGAGCCGGCCGGTGAAAAAATGCCGACCGACAAACTGGTCGACGTGTCGCCCCTGGCGCTGCGCATGAGCAGCCCTTTCAACGCCGGCTACTGGCTCGCCGCCGCGTAATCGGTTCACCCCCAGGCTGCGCGCACTTCGTGTCGCTTCGCCTACCCCCTTCCGAGGGCGGTGCTGGCCGACCGGCAAAGCCGGATCGGCGGCACCATGGAATTGAAAAAGCCCCGCTTCTGCGGGGCTTTTTCATGGGGGAACAGCTTGGGCCAGGGTGACGTATTCGGCTACCGGCACCTCCTCGGCGCGGCGCTGCGCATCGAATTCGCCTGTGTAGCCGTGCGTTTCCAGCCATTTGCCCAGCGTGTGCCGCAGGATCTTCCGGCGCTGACTGAAAGCCACCTGCACGATCTCGCCGAGCCGCGCCGCATCCACGGCCGGCGGTTCGGCCAGCGGCACCATGCGCACCACGGCGCTGTCCACGCGCGGCGGCGGGTCGAAGCTCTCGGGCGGCACGAACAGCACGTTTTCCATCTCGTAGCGCCACTGCAGCATCACGCTCAGGCGGCTGTAGTCCGAGGTGGCGGGTTTCGCCACCATGCGGTCGATCACTTCCTTTTGCAGCATGAAGTGCTGGTCGGCGACCAGGTGGGCATAGCCCAGCAGGTGGAACAGGATCGGCGTGGAGATGTTGTAGGGCAGGTTGCCCACCACGCGCAGGGGCTTCGACGCCCTGGCCGCGAGTTCGGCGAAGTCCACCTTCAGCACGTCGGATTCGATGACATCGAGCTGCGGGTGCTCGCGCAGGCGCTTGGCCAGGTCACGGTCGAGCTCGATGACCGTCAGGCGGCCGAGCCGCTCGACCAGCGGCTGCGTCAGCGCCGCGAGCCCCGGGCCGATCTCGACCATCGGATCGCCGGGCTGCGGTGCAATCTCCTGCACGATCGCGTCGATGATCCCGCCGTCGGACAAGAAATGCTGCCCGAACCGCTTTCTGGCGATGTGCTGAGCCATACCGTCAAGCCACCGTCAATGAGAAGAAAGAGAAGTTGCGCCAGGAACGCCGCGGAACCGGCTCTGCCGGGCCGCTGGCGTTGCCCCCTGCAAGGGGGTGGGCGAAGCGACACGAAGTGCGCGCAGCCTGGGGGTGTGCCATCAAGACTGGGGCGGATCGCGGTATTCGACGTAGGCGCGCGCACGCACTTCCTGTACCCAGGTGGTGAAGGCTTCGTCCACGCGCTGTTCGCGCAGCGCGGCGCGCGCGGCTTCGCGCTGCTCCGACTGGCTGAGCTTGGCATCGCGGCGGCCGACCACCTGGATCAGGTGCACGCCGAAGCGCGACACCACGGGGTCGCTGATCTGGCCCGGCGCGAGCCGGTCCATGGCTTCCTCGAATTCGGGCACGAACTGGCCCGGGCGCGACCAGCCGAGGTCGCCGCCTGCCTTGGCGCTGGCGTCCTGCGAGTTGTCGCGGGCCAGGCCGGCGAAGTCGGCGGTGCCGGCCTGCACGCGGCGCTTGAATTCGGCCAGCTGCGCCACTGCCTGCGCCGTGGTGCGCTTGGGATCGTTGAGCAGCAGGATGTGGCGCACCTGAGTCTGGGTGACCGTCGCGTCGCCCGAACCGATCTGGGCCTTGGCCAGCACCTTGAGCACGTGGAAGCCGGCGCTGGAGCGCACCGGCCCGGCGATGCCGTTCACCGCCGTCGATTGCGTGGCCTCGACGAACAGCGACGGATAGCGGTCGGCACTGCGCATGCCGATGGCGCCGCCATTGGCGCGGTCTGGCGAATCGGAGTTCTCGCGCACCAGCTTGGCGAAGTCTTCGCCGGAGCGGGCGCGCTGGGCGAGGTCCTGTGCCTTCTTCTGCGCCGCGGCCACCTGCGCGTCGGTGGCATTCTCGGGAACGGCCACCAGCACCTGCGCGAGGTTGAGGTTTTCCAGCGCCGCATTCTTGACGGCGAGGTTGCGCTGGTCGCGCAGGTATTCGTCGGCCTCGGCGTCGCTGATCTTGACCTTCGATTCGACTTCGCGGTCGCGCAGGCGCGTGAGCAGCAGCTGATCGCGCAGGTCGTTGCGGAAATCCTGCAGCGCGATGCCCTCGTCGGCCACGCGGCGGCGCAGCTCGACGAGACTGATCTCGTTCTGGCGCGCCACGGTCTGCTCGGCCTGGTCGATGGCCACTTCGTCGACCTTGAGTCCGGCTTCCTTCGCGAGCTGAAGCTGCGCACGTTCCGTGATCAGCCGCTCGAGCACGAGCCGCGTGAGCTCGCCGCGGGGGACGCGTTCGGCGTCGGGGTTCTCCTTGATCAGCCGCGACACGCGCGTCTGCACGTCGGTGTTGGTGATCGGCTCCGAGTTGACCAGCGCAACGATGTATTCGGCCGAGCGCTGCACGGGCGCCGCAGCGGGCGCAGCCGCCGGCGCACGCGCTGCGGGCGGGCCCAGGCGCGGCCCGGCGCGCATGATGTCCGTGATGCCGCTGCCGGCGCGGTAGCCCTGCGCGCCCGAGCTTGCAGCGATTGCCGCGAGGCAGCCCAGGGTGATGATGGAACGGATGTATTTCATGGCGTCGCTCAGTCGTCTCAGTCGTAATTGGTGAAGCGGCTCGGCGCCTCGCCCGGTTGGCGCAAGGGTTCGTAGCGCTGGATGTTCTGCCGCAGGGCCTGCATGGGGCTGGAGCCGATGCTCGAGAAGCCGACGAATTCGAGCTGGAACATGATGCGGGTGTTCGCCGTCACCTGGCCCGTGGTGATGCGTTGCAGCACCACGCGCCCGATCCAGCAGCAGCCGTCGTACTCGAAACCGAGCACGCCGTCCGTGAGTTTCTTGTCCTGCAGGCTGTAGTTGAGCCGGCCGACCGCATACCAGCGGCCGCCGCCCTGGCCCTTGCCGGGGCCGAGGTTCTTGCCCTTGTCACCCCAGAGGTCGTTGATCGGCCATTGCCAGCCCACGTCGATCGATTTGTTGCCGTCGGTCGCGGTCGGGGTGCTGGGCGCCTGGTAGCGGAAGGCCGCGCTCAGGTTGTGGTACGGCTCGGGGTTGTAGCGCGCGCTGATGGCCGATCGCTCCGACTTGCGCGTGTCGGGGTTGTACTGCACGACGGTATCCAGGCTCCACTTGGGCGTCCAGTTGATCTGGGCGCCCACGAGCAGGTCGCTCTTGCGGTCGGTCACCGGCGTGCCGCCGGGCAGCGTGACCTTCTGGTCGCTGAAGCGCAGCCGCTGCGCGATGCCGAAGCGTGCGGCCTCGACGCCGGTTGCCGGATCGATCAGGCGCGAGGTCACGCCCAGCGTGAGGGCGTTGGTGTCCGAGATGCGGTCGCCGCCCGAGAACGCGTTCTCGGTGTAGATGGTCGCGAAGCTGAAGTCGTTGGCCGCCGAGTCGTAGTTCGGCAGCATGCTCTGGTTGCGGTACGGCGTGTAGACGTAGTACGCGCGCGGCTCCAGCGTCTGGCGGAAGGCGCGGCCGAAGTAGCTGGCGTCGCGCTCGAAGATCAGGCCGCTGTCGAGGCTGAAGGTCGGAACCGTCCGGTTGCTGGAGGTCGGGAAGAAATACAGCGAGTTGGCGTTGTAGGGCACGCCATTGACGTACTGGACCCCGTTGAGCGTCAGCTTCGGAATGTCCGACTGCGGCAGGTAGTAGTTGTACGAGGCCGCGTTCAGCATCAGCTTGGGAATGACGAACGAACTCGGCGTGATGAACGGCCGGCTGATCGAGGCGACGGCCGAGGCGCGGTCGCCGTCGGGTTGCGACTGCTGGGTGGCGTCGTAGCCGGGCTGCCCCGCCAGGATCGTGTTCACGCGAAAGCGCGTGTAGTCCAGGTTGAGCGCCACGTCGAAGCCGTGCCAGTCGTACTTGTTGTAGTTGGCCGTGACCTGCGGCAGCCGGTCGTACGCGGGCACGATCGGCGACAGGTTGTACTGCAGGTTCTGGTACTTCAGAGTGCGGACCATGCCGCTCCAGTCGCCCTTGCTCCAGTTGAGCGATGCGTCGTTGGGCAATTGGCGCTGCGTGAGCGACGGCGTGCGCGTGAAATCGCGCCAGTAGTCGTTGTCGCTCACCCTGTTGATGGCGATATTGGCGGACAACGAATCCAGGCCCAGCGCCTTGGCATCGAAGTCCTGGTGATGCGTGGCCCACAAGCCCCAGCGCTTGGTGCTGCCGGGCGCCGGGGTCAGGTCCTTGGCCTGGATCTCCCCTTTGGCCAGCTGCTGGAGCTGGCTGGCGCGCAGCTCGTTGTAGCGCTGGCCCACGAGCCGGTCGCTGCCCATCAGGTCGAGGCGCATCGTTCCGCTGTAGCCCTTCTCGAGGTAGCGGAACTCGTTGCTGAAATCGACACCGCGCTTGCTCATGACCGTCGGCGTGAACGTGGCGTCGCGGTTGGGCGCGATGTTCCAGTAGTACGGCTGCGCGATCTCGATGCCGTTGATGTTGTCGACGCCGATGGTGGGCGGCAGCAGGCCGCTCTTGCGCTCGTTCGACAGCGGGAAGCTCACGCTCGGAAGCGGCGGCGTGGTGATGCCCATGAAGCTCAGCCGCGCATTCTTGGCCACGCCCTCGTTTTCCTCGGTGTCCGTGGTCATCGTGGTCGCGGTGAGCAGCCAGGCCGGCATCCAGCCCGGGAAGTCCTCGCGGCGGCAGGTGGTGTAGGTGGCTTCGCGGGCCACCGACACGTTGGCGTCGACGAAGTCGATGCGCTTGGCCTCGCCGTGCGCTTCGTTCGCGAGGAACTGGTAGCGCACGTTGTTGAAGAAACCCTCGAAGGTCTCGAGCTTGAGCTGCAGCTCGGGGCCTTCGTACACGTTGCCGGCCTGGTTGACCCGCACGTTGCCGGTGGCCTTGGCGCGGTCGTCCGGCTGGTAGTACTCGAGCCGGTCGGCAGTGATGGACACCGCGCCGCGCCGCAGCGTGGCGTTGCCTTCGACCACGGTCTCGAGGTCGGGCCGGCCGGAGATGCGGTCGCCGGTGATGATGCTGGGCATCTGGCTGCGGTCCGCGGGCGTCAGGGTTTCGGTCAGCAGCGGCGTGCGCTTCAGCGTGAGCGGCCCGTCGAGGTTGCCGGCCTGCTGCGCGGACGCGCCATGCGCGTGCATCAGGGCCAGCGACAGAACGGCCAGCCGCAGCGGCGGGGTGGAGCGCCGCAGGGCGACACGCCGGCGCATCAAGCCACCCGCCCCGCTGTTCCGAGGGAAGCCACCGACTCCCCGAGGGAGAGCGGCAGCGAGCGCACAAGGTGCCAAGCGTGGGGGCTTTGGGTCGTAGGCATCGGTTCGGAACGAAGGATCGTCGGGAGACGGCGCGGCAGGCCGGCGGGTTGCAGGGGCCAGCAGCAACCCGCATCGGCCGGAAGCCGGCCAAGGGGGATTGCCGCGCCAGGCGGATTTGTAGAATCGATTATCCATGACAGCACCCCCGCCCCCGGCCTCATTGGCCCCAAGCCCCGCCGAGACCATCCCCTGGACCGATCCGCAACGGGCCGAAGCGTTCCGGGCCTGGGTGGCCGCCGTCGCGCCTGCCCACCGGCTGCTGCCCGACACGGTGCGGCTCGCCTCGGCCGACGCGAGCTTCCGCCGCTATTTCCGCCTCGACACCGCCGACCCCGCCGCGCCGACGCGCATCGTGATGGACGCCCCGCCGGACAAGGAAAACAGCGCCCCCTTCGTCCAGGTGGCGCAGCTGATGGCCGGCGCCGGGGTACTCGCCCCCATGGTGCTCGAATGGGACCAGCCCCGCGGCTTCCTGCTGCTCGACGACCTGGGCCGCCAGACCATGCTGGACGTGATCGATCCGGCCCGGCCCGACGCGAGCCGCCCGCTCTACGACCAGGCCATCGACGCATTGATCCGCTGGCAGCTGGCCTCCAAACCCGGCGTGCTGCCGCCCTACGACCGGGCGCTGCTGGAGCGCGAGCTGGCGCTGTTCCCCGAGTGGTACATCGGCCGCCACCGCGGCATCGCGGTCGAGGGCAAGCTGAAGGAGCGGCTGGAGCGCAGCTTCAAGCTGATCGTCGAGAGCAACCTCGCATCGCCCAGCGTCTACGTGCACCGCGACTTCATGCCGCGCAACCTCATGGCCGGCAACGGTCCCGCGCTCGGCGTGCTCGACTTCCAGGACGCGGTCTACGGCCCCATCACCTACGACGTCGCCAGCCTGATGCGCGACGCCTTCCTGAGCTGGGACGAGGAATTCGTGCTCGACGTCACCATCCGCTACTGGACGGCGGCGCGCAAGGCCGGCCTGCCGGTCGACGAGGACTTCGGCGCCTTCTACCGCGCAGTCGAGTGGATGGGGCTGCAGCGCCACCTGAAGGTGGCCGGCATCTTCGCGCGCCTCACGCTGCGCGACGGCAAGCCCAAGTACCTGGCCGACACGCCGCGCTTCATCGCCTACATCCGCGCCACCGCCAGCCGCTACATGGAGCTGACGCCGCTGCTGCGCGTGATCGACGAAGTCGAGGGCACCTCGGCCCTCACCGGCTTCGCCTACGGCCGCGTCTGAAGGAAAACGGCTGCCCACGCCATCGATTTCACAGCATGCCGCGTTTTCACTGTTCCGTGCCGCTGACCGCCGGCGCCAGCCTGGCGCTGCCGGCCGGCGCCGCACGCCATGTTCAGGTGCTGCGGATGCAGCCCGGCGATGCGCTCACGCTGTTCGACGGCGCAGGCGGCGAATACGCGGCGACGGTCGAGCGCATGGGCCGCAGCGAGGTCGCGGTAACGGTCGGCGCACACCAGCCGGTGGAGCGTGAAGCCCCGCGCGCCGTGCATCTCGCGGTCGGGATGCCGGCGAACGAGCGCATGGACTGGCTGGTGGAGAAAGCCACCGAGCTCGGCGTGGCGAGCATCCAGCCGCTGGCCACGGCCCACGGCGTGCTGCGCCTGTCGGGCGAGCGCGCCGAGAAGAAGCGGGCGCACTGGGAGGCGATCGCGGTCGCGGCCTGCGAGCAGTGCGGACGCAACCGGGTGCCGGTGGTCCTTCCGGTGCAGTCCTTTTCGGGCTGGCTCGATGCGCAGCACGACACGGGGTCGACCGCCGTGCGCCTCGTGCTGAGCCTCGCGGAGGGCACGCGCGCCCTTCCTGCGGTGCAGATCCCCGATGGCCATGGCGCGGTCGTCCTGAGCGGCCCCGAAGGCGGCCTGAGCAGCTCGGAAGAACAGCAGGCCATCGCCCGCGGCTTCGCCCCCGTCACCCTCGGCACGCGCGTGCTGCGCGCCGAAACCGCGGCGCTGGCCGCGCTGGTGTGCCTCGCCGGCCTCTAGGCAGGCCGCGCAAGGTGGTGTTTTCCGCAACGCGCGCGCGGAAAGCCTGAGAAACAATCGTTACTCTACTGAGACAAAAGAAGGACTTTCGATGTCCCGCTCGCCAGGTCCACTGCGCCTCGCCCCTCTCGTCCTTGCCGCGCTGGTGTGCGCCGCACAGGGCGCGCTCGCCCAGAGCCCGGCTGTCGCCCCCACGCCCGCGCAGGTCAGCCCCGATGTCGACAAGGCCTATGCCCAACTGATGGCAGCACCGGCCATCCAGAAGCTGCTCGACGCGGTCAGGGCCGACCACGAGCGCTCGGTCGAAGACCTGAGGATGCTCACCGAGATCGAGGCACCGCCCTTCAAGGAACAGAAGCGCGCCGAAGCCTTTCTCGCGCGCATGAAGGCGTTCGGCCTGACGCACGCGAAGATCGACACCGAAGGCAACGTGATCGGCCTGCGCAAGGGCACGGGCAACGGGCCGAAGCTGCTGATCTCCGCGCACCTCGACACGGTGTTCCCTGCAGGCACTGACGTGAAGGTGAAGGAGCGCGACGGCCGGCTCCACGCGCCGGGCATTGCGGACGACACCCGCGGGCTCGCCGTGCTGCTGTCGTGGCTCAAGGTGTTGAACGACAACAAGGTCCAGACCGTGGGCGACCTGCTGTTCGTCGGCAACGTCGGCGAGGAAGAGCTCGGCAACCTGCGTGGCATGAAGGCCGTCTTCAACGACCACCTCGACATCGACGGCATGGTGGGGCTGGAGCCGTCGCCGCCGGGCGCGGTGCTGGTGCTCGGCACCGCGAGCCACCGCTACGAGGTCACGTTCCAGGGCCCGGGCGGCCACAGCTTCGGCGCCTTCGGCCAGGTGCCCAGCGCCATCCACGGCATGGGCCGCGCCATCGCGAAGATCGCCGACGTGCACACGCCGAGTTTTCCCAAGACGACGTTCACCGTCGGCACCGTGGGCGGCGGGACCTCGGTCAACACCATCGCGCCGGACGCGCGCATGGCCATCGACATCCGCTCGGACGACATGGCCTCGCTGCTGGAGACCGAAAAGAAGATCCTCGCGGCCATCGACGAAGCCGTGGTCGAGGAAAACAAGCGCTGGAACGTCAACACGCTGAGCGTGAGCACCAAGCTCATCGGCAACCGCCCCGGCGGCCGCACGCCGCCCGACTCGGTGATCGTGGAGGCCGCCGTCCGCTCGAACAGCGCCTTCGGCCACAAGACACTGCTGCGCGGCGGCAGCACCGACGCCAACGTGCCGATCTCGCTGGGCGTTCCGGCCATCATCGTCGGCGGCGGCGGCAAGGCCTCCGGATTCCATTCGCTGAGCGAGTCCATCGACGTGACAGACGCATGGAAAGGCGCGCAGAATTCGCTGCTCACCGTGCTGGGCCTGGTGGGAGTGCAAGGGGTCAGTCCCGCATTGCTCCCCAAACGGACGGCCCGTACCAAGTAATTTGTCACGTTGCCAGTTTGAAAGTGATGTTCCACTTTCAGCTTATGGCCCGCGGCGCCTAACAATGCTGTCGGTCTGTCACACACCAAAAGGAAAAGTCATGGGATTGCTCGATTCAGTACTCGGTCAGGTGCTCGGGGGCGCGGCCCAGCAGCAGCAACCGCAAAGCGGTGGACTGGGCGATCTGGGAGGCCTGGCCGGCGCGCTGGGCGGCCTGCTCGCCAACAACGGCGGGCAGGGCGGCCTGGGCGGTCTGGTCTCGAAATTCGAGCAGGCGGGCATGGGCGACGTCATCGGCTCGTGGATCGGCAAGGGGGAAAACCAGCCGGTTTCGGGCGATCAGCTGCAAAACGCGCTGGGCAGCGACACCATCGCTGCCATCGCGTCCAAGCTCGGCATCAACGCGCAAACGCTGCTGCCGATGCTGGCCACCATGCTGCCAGCGCTGATCGACCAGCTCACGCCGCACGGCAAAGTCCCGGACCAGGGTCTGGGCAACCACGACGACCTGCTGGGTTCGCTCAGCGGCCTGCTGCAAGGCAGGCAGTCCTGACCGAAGGACTGTCTTCTCCTGAATTCATGCGCCCGCGAGGGCGCTTTTTTTTGGCCGCGCGTGTTGGCCGACAATCCCGCTGGCATCAATCGAGGGAAATGGCATGGCGGGCAGTCGCAAGTCGAAGGAAGAAGGTCTGGACGCGCAGCCCGATGGCACCGTGCGGTGGTCCAAGGGCATGCGCGAGGCGCTCGCGCAATTCAACGACCGGCCCTGCGGCCACTGCGGCGGCCTGCTCTGCGACGAACGCCGCCTCTGCGACAGCCTCGACTTCTTTCGCCGCCACCGCTCCCGCTTCTACCCCCCGCGCGCCGCGCGGCTGCGCATGCTCGACATGCACGGCGCCGCGGCGGCGGAACTGTTCTTCGAGCCGTCCCCGCACAAGGAAGCCGTGACCGACCTGCTGGCCATCCACGATCCGGCGGTCGTTGGCTTCTTCGTGGCCCAGGTCAAGCAGATCGACTGCAAGAACGCCCTCGTCAAGCAGGCGGGCCGCTGGCCGTTGTTCGTGCTGCGCGAGTTGCTGTCGGCGAACCCGGCGCGGCACCAGGCCGGCGCCGCGCTGGTCCTGGAGCTGCTGGCCGCGAACCCCGACTGGCAGAAACCGCTGGAAGCCTCTTGCGACGACGCCCAGCGCAAGACGCTCGCGCGCCTGCAGGAAGACAGCTCCGGCGGAGTGACCGATGCCGCTGTCGATGCCTGGCCCGCGCTGCTGCGGCGCCCGCCGTGGAAGAACCGGCAGGCGCTGCCCGTCATCCCGACGCTGGCCTTGCAGCCCCTGCCGCCGACGGCGCGGCTGCACTGGAGCGATCTGCCGCCACCGCAGTACCTGCAGGCCACGGGCGAATCGTCCGACTGGCTGGCCCGCGAACTCCGGGTCTCGCGCGAAAGCGCCGACCGGTGGATGAACGAGTTCGCGCGCAACCAACCCGACGCGCCTGCAGAGGTGCGCGAGGGCGGCACGGTTCACAAGGCCTTGTGGATGCTGGGCCTGCGCCCCGAGCTCATCGAGGCCGTCGCAGCGAACGGCCGCGAGATCGGTCCGGAAGACTTCGGCACGCTGCCGGGCAGCCGCTGGGGCGTCGCCGAATGCATCTGGCACCTGCCCCTGCCGCTGGCTGTCGCGGTATTCATGCATGGGCCGCCCCCCATCCTGTACTCGGGCGATGTCTCGCGCGTGCGGCCCATCCTCCATGCGTTCGGCGCTGCCGCGCTGCCGGGGCTGCCGCGCTTTCTCAAGCAGGGCTCTCGCGCAATGTTCGAGCTGGCCTCGGTCATCGAATGGGATCCGCTCGCCGGCTGGATCGCCAGGGGCTTTCACACCAACCGCTGGGTCCGGCGCGAAGCCGGCGAGTGGCTGGCGCGCTATCCCGACACGGCTGCGCGCGGCCTTGTTCCCGTCGCGCTGGGCGAACCCGGCCCCGCGCGCGAGGCGGCGCAGGCCGCGCTGCGCTGGCTGCACGGCGCCGGCCACGCCGAAGCGGTGCGCAACCAGGCCCACGCCTACGGCGCCGAAGCCGCCAATGCGGTGGCGCAGCTGCTGGCCATCGCGCCCGAAGAACTCCTGCCCGACAACCTGCCCGTGGTGCCGAAGGCCTTGCCGCTGGTAGCGCTTCCCCGCCTGATCCTCAAGGCAGGCGGGGAAGCGCTACCGCAGGCGGTGGTGCCCGACGTGCTGATGGCGATGATGCTCGGCAAGCCCGACGCCCCCTATCCTGGGCTGGCCGGGCTGCTGGATGCACTCACGCCCGATTCCCTCGCGCGCTTCGGCCGCGCGCTGCTGGCCTGGTGGATCGGCAACGGCCGCCCGGCCAAGGAGCGCTGGATGTTCACGCTGCAGGGCCGCCTCGGCGACGGCGAGACCGCGCGCCAGCTCTACGGCCTGCTGCGCCAGTGGCGCGTTGCGCTCGACCGCGTGCGCGCCTACGACGCGATGGCGATGCTCGGCGAGATCGGCAGTGATGCCGCGCTGATGCACCTGGCCGAACTCGCGCGCCAGACCCGCCACGACGACCTGCGCACGCGCGCTGATCGCATGCTCGGCGAAGTGGCCGAACAGCGCGGCCTCAGCCTCGACCAGCTGGCCGATCGCACCGTCCCCGACCTCGGCCTCGACACGCGCGCCCGGCTGACGCTCGACTTCGGCCCGCGCAGCTTCGAAGTGCGCATGGACGACAACTTCCAGCCTGTGGTGCACGACGCCAGGGGCAAGGTGCTCAAGACGCTGCCCAAGCCGGGCGCCAACGACGACGCCGGCAAGGCCGCCGCTGCGACCACGCAGCTGAAGGAGCTGCGCAAGCTCGCGAAGACCGTGGCCACCACGCAGGTCAAGCGCCTCGAGGCCGCGATGTGCGCGCAGCGCCGCTGGGGCCCCGACGAATTCATTCCCTTCTTCGCCAACCATCCGGTGCTGCGGGTCTTCAGCCGGCCGCTGGTCTGGGGCCTGTTCGACGCATCGGGCAGGCAGCTCGAAGGCATCTTCCGCATCAGCGCCGAAGGCGAGCTGACCGACCTGCAGGACGACGCCGTCAAGCTGCCCGAGACCGCGCGCATCGGCCTGCCGCATCCGCTCGAAGTCGCGGCCCTCGACCCGTCGCTGGCAACTGCCTGGGCCGCCGTGCTGGCCGACTACGAAATCGTGCAGCCCTTCGAACAGCTGATGCGCCCGGTCTTCGTGCTCGGCGAAGCGCTGCGCCCGCGCCGCGAGCTGCCGCACTGGGCCGGCCGCGCCATATCGAACGCCGCCCTCATGGGCCTGGAAACGCGCGGCTGGCAACGCGAGGTGGGCGACGGCGGCATGGTCGACAGCTTCAACAAGGCCGTGCCCGGCGGACGCCGCATCTGCCTGCAAATCGAAGAAGGCAGGTTCGTGCAGGACAGCCCCGACGGCAAGGAACTTCAGACCGTGCGCGCGGTGGCGCTCGACGGCACCGAAGGCACGCTGGGCGACCTGCCGCCTGTCGTTTTCAGTGAAATCGAACGCGACCTGCAACGCGCGATTCGGGACACACCATGAACCGCAACCTCTGGCTGCTCGCCATCTGCCAGGGCCTGCTCCTGACCAACAACGTCACCTTCATCGCCATCAACGGGCTGGTGGGCCTGAGCATCGCGCCGCGCGGCTGGATGGCGACGCTGCCGGTGATGAGCTACGTGATCGGCGGCGCGCTCAGCACCGGGCTGGTGGCCCGCACGCAGCAACGCCTCGGCCGGCGCGGCTCGTTCCAGACCGGGTTGGCGGTGGCGCTGGTGTCGGCCTTGCTGTGCTGCTACGCGGCTGCCACGAAGAATTTCTGGCTGCTGTGCTTCGCCACGGTGGTCGCGGGCTACTACAACGCCAATGCGGGGCTCTACCGTTTTGCCGCAGCCGAGCTCGCCGCGCCGGCGTGGCGCGAGAAGGCGGTGTCGGTGGTGATGGCGGGCGGGCTGATCGGCGCGGTCGCGGGGCCCAACCTCGCGACGGCCACGCGCCAGGTCTTTGCCGTGCCGTTCGCGGGCGCCTATATCGCGCTGGCCGCGGTGGCGCTGCTGTCGATGGCGGTGATGCACTTCATCGAATTCCCCGCCGCGCCCACGCGCACGGGGCCCGCCGGGGGCCGGCCACTGGGCGAGATCATGCGGCAGCCGGTGTTCATCGTGGCCGCCGCCGCGGGCGCGCTGGGCTACGGCGTGATGAACCTGCTGATGGCCGCAACGCCCATCGCGATGCAGATCTGCAGCCTGCCGTTCTCCGATGCCGCGCTGGTGCTCGAATGGCATGTGATCGGCATGTTCGCACCGGGCTTCTTCACCGGCCATTTGATCCGCCGCTTCGGCGCGCTGCCGGTGATGGGCGTGGGGCTGGTGCTCAACCTCGGGTGCATCGCGATCGCGCTTTCGGGCGTCGAGCTGCACCACTTCGTCGTGGCGCTGTGCCTGCTGGGCGTGGGCTGGAATTTCCTGTTCACCGGCAGCACCACGCTCTCGCTCACGACCTACACCGCCGAGGAGCGCGACCGTGCACAGGGTGCGCTGAACTTCTGCGTGTTCGCCACGCTGGCGGTGACTTCGTTCGCCTCCGGCGTGCTGGTCACCACGCAGGGCTGGCGACTGCTGAACCTCGGTTCGCTGGTGCCGGTGGTGCTGACGGGCGCGGCGCTGGTCTGGCTGGCGCGCAGGCGCACCGTCAGGCCGGCGACGGAAAGCGCCGGTTGAGCCAACGCTGCAGCGCCTCGAAGACGGGGTCGGCTTCAAGCTCGTTGAAGATCTCGTGGTACAGCGTGTCGAAGCAGTGCGCCTCGACCTTGCCGCCGGGCGCAGCGGCCGCGGCAAAGGCGCGGCTGGCGGCGGGCACCACGAGGCGGTCGTCGCCCGCGTAGAGCAGCAGTGTCGGCACGGGCCAGCTGGCGGCCCGCTGCTGCACCGTCGCGCCTTCGTACGCCAGGAAGCGCGCGAGCCGGCCGCCGATGCGGTCGTGCGTGAGCGGGTCGTCGCGGTAGGCCTGCACCACGGCCGGGTCGTGCGAGAGGTAGTTGTCGTCGAGCCCGTTGCCCACGCGCAGGTTGGGCGCAATGCGCGGCAGCACCGCGAGCAGCGCCTTCTGTAAACCGCCCAGGCCCGGATCGAGCCCTGGCGATGAAAGCACCAGCCCATCGACCGGCCGCACCCCGCGCGCCACCAGGCTCGCGGCCACCAGCCCGCCCAGGCTGTGGCCCAGCAGCACGAGCGGCAGGCCGGGGTTCTCGCGGCGCGCATCGTCGATCACGAGGGCGAGGTCGTCGACCAACCGCAACTCGCCGGGCAGGCCGCCGCGCGCGCCGGTCGATTCGCCATGTCCGTGGTGGTCGTGCGCCCACACGGCGAAGTCCCATTCGTGCAGGCATTCCGCAAGCGCGTGGTAGCGGCCCGCGTGCTCGCCGAGCCCATGGACCACCACGATCACGGCGCGCGCCGGACCGGGCGCCGGCAGCCGGCGCAGGGCGAGCGTCTCGCCGTCCGGCGTGGACAGCGACACGCGCTGCGGCAAAGGCAGCGCCTCGCTCAAGCGGCCGCCGGCTCCGATGCAGCGGCGCGGTGCGCGGCCGGCAGCGCGGCGATCACCTCGGCCACGGCGGCGGTGAGCTTCTTGGCGTAGGGCACATGCAGGAACTCGTTCGGGCCGTGCGCGTTGCTCTTCGGACCGAGCACGCCGCAGACCATCATCTGCGCCTTGGGGAAGCCGGCGCTGAGCATGTTCATCAGCGGGATCGTGCCGCCCTGGCCGATGTAGCCGCATGAGGCGCCGAAGTGCGCTTGCGAGGCCTTGTTGAGCGCATCCTCGAACCACGGCGTGATCGTCGGCGCGTTCCAGCCGGTGGCTCCGCCGCCGCTTTCGAACGTGACGCGCGCCTGGTAGGGCGCGTTGTCCTCGAGCAGCGCCTTGAGCTTCTGCACCGCTTCGGCCGCATCGACCAGCGGCGGCAGGCGCAGCGAGAGCTTGAACGCGGTGTACGGGCGCAGCACGTTGCCCGCGTCCTTCAGCGCCGGGAAGCCTTCGGCGCCGGTCACCGAAAGCGTCGGCTTCCAGGTGCGGTTGAGCAGCGCTTCCACCGGGTCGGTGGTGGTTGGCAGCGCGAACATGGTGGAGCCACCGCAATCGTAGTGCGCCCACGGGAAGCGCTTGTAGACCTCTTCGCCGAGGATCGCCGCGGTGGCCTTCGCCTGCGCCAGCCGGTCGGCCGGCACTTCGCAGTGGAAGCTCGCAGGCAGCAGGCGGCCGGTGGAGCTGTCCTCCAGGCGGTCGAGCACCTGCCGCATGATGCGGAAGCTCGAAGGCACGAGGCCCGAAGCGTCGCCCGAGTGGATGCCTTCGGTCAGCACCTCGACCTTGAGCGTGCCGCTGGCCATGCCGCGCAGCGAGGTGGTGAGCCAGAGCTGGTCGTAGTTGCCGGCGCCGGAGTCGAGGCAGATCACCAGTTCGACGCTGCCCAGCCGCGGACGCAGCGCGTCGACGTAGGGCAGCAGGTCGTAGGAGCCGCTTTCCTCGCAGGTCTCGATCAGGCCGACGATGCGCGGATGCGCCGCGCCCTGGTTCTTGAGCGCCTGCAACGCGGCGATGCTGGCGTACACGGCATAGCCGTCGTCGGCGCCGCCGCGGCCGTAGAGCAGGCCGTTCTCGTACTTGGGCGTCCAGGGGCCGAGGTCGTTGCGCCAGCCGGTGAATTCGGGCTGCTTGTCGAGGTGGCCGTACATCAGCACGGTCTCGCCCATGTCGGTGCCGGTGGCAGCCACTTCGAAGAACAGCACGGGGGTGCGACCTTCGAGGCGCACGATCTCCAGCTTCAGGCCCTCGACCTTCTGCGCCTCGACCCAGGCCGCGGCGTTGCGCAGCACGGTCTCGAGGTGGCCATTGGCCGACCAGTCCTTGTCGAAGCCGGGCGACTTGGCGGGAATGGCGATGTAGTCGGTAAGCTGCTTGAGGATGTCGCCGTCCCATCGGGCGGTGACGTCGGACAGGGCACGCTCGGCGTCGAGCGTGCCGGTGGGCATTTCGCGGTGCAGGGGGGCGTTCATCGAAGGGTTCTCCGCGGGTGACGAAAAAACGCATTTTGCGCCCGGCGGCGAGCCCGCGTAGAGTGCGGGCGATCTCAACCCGGAGCGCAATGTGAGCAAGGCAGCATCGACTCGGATCAAGGTGGGCATAGGAGGCTGGACCTACGAACCCTGGCGCGATAACTTCTATCCCAAGGGCCTCGCGCACGCGAAGGAGTTGAACTACGCAAGCCGACAGGTCAGCGCCATCGAGATCAACGGCACCTACTACAGCACCTTCAAGCCTGATACTTTCCGCAAGTGGCACGACGAAGCGCCCGAAGGCTTCGTGTTCTCGATGAAGGCCTCGCGCTTCACCACCAATCGCAAGGTGCTTGCCACCGCGGGAGACTCGATCAAGCGCTTCATCGACAGCGGCGTGAGCGAACTCGGCGACAAGCTCGGACCGATCGTGTGGCAGTTCATGCCGACCAAGCAGTTCGATGCGGAAGACTTCGAGGCTTTTCTAGAGCTGCTGCCCAAGAAGGAGGGCAGCCGCGTGCTGCGGCACGTGATGGACGTGCGGCACGAAAGCTTCATCGTGCCCGCCTACAAGGCACTCGCGAAGAAGCACAAGGTCTCGACCGTGTTCACGGACGCCGACAAGTTTCCATCGTTCGAGGAGCCCGAGGGCGATGTCGCCTACGCACGGCTCATGATGGCCGACGCCGAGCTCAAGACCGGCTACGCCCCCAAGGCGCTCGACACCTGGGCCGCACGCGCGCAGGGCTGGGCCGAGTCGCCCAGGAAGCGCGACGTGTTCGTCTACTTCATCAACGGCGCCAAAGAAAAGGCACCGGCCGCGGCCGGTGCCTTGCTGGAGCGCCTGGGATGGAAGCCTCCCGTGGTGGAGGCTTAAGCCGCCGCGTGCAGCGACGGCTTGGCGCCGAAGCTGATCTCGCCCGACAGCTGGCCGCCTTCTTCGATCACGATCTTGCCGTAGCGGATCTTGCCGGTGACCTTGCCGGTCGAGTGGATCACGAGCTTTTCGCGCACCGTGAGGCTGCCGTCGAACACGCCGCGGATTTCGGCGATATCGATCTCGGCCGAGCCCTTGAACTCGCCCTGCTCGGCGATCTGCATCAGGCGCGAGTCCATGGTGGCCTCGACGAGGCCTTCGACCACGAGCGTGTCGCAATCGGTGATCTCGACGCCCTTGAGCTTGATGTTCGGGCCGACGGTGAGCTTGCTGCCGCCTTCCTTGGCGGCAGGTGCGGCGGCCGCGTTCAGGCCGCCTTGCTGTGCGGTCAGCGACGAGGGATTGACGGGGGTTCCGGAGAGATTGGTGCCCGAACCGACGAGCGGTGCAGGGCGCGATGTCAACGAATCGGTGTCACGATCACGCTTGCCGAAGAAGGGGGACTGTGTAGCCAAGGGGGAGCTCCTCAAGAAAGGGACTATCGTAAGAACGCGCTCACGGCCTGCGGCACTTCATTGCGCAATAAGCGTAACCGAATAAGTCGGCCATGGACATGACAATGTGGCGCCATGAGCCGCTCGAACACCGACAACCTCTCCGCCGCGCACACCTCGCGCGCCATGTCGTCCGCCACCGATTCACGCTTCGACAAGCCCACGCACGGCTGGCGGCGCACGCTGTTCACGGTGATCTTCGAGGCCGACACGCGCGCCGGGCTGATGTTCGACCTAGCGCTGATCGCGGTGATCGTGACCAGCGTGCTGGTGGTGATCCTCGACAGCGTGCAGCCGATCCGAGAGCAGTGGCGGCCGCTGTTCAATGTGCTCGAGTGGGTGTTCACCATTCTCTTCACGCTGGAGTACCTCGCGCGGCTGAGCTGCGTGAACAAGCCGCTGCGCTATGCAACGAGCTTCTACGGCGTGATCGACCTGCTGGCGCTGCTGCCGACTTTTCTCGTGGCCTTCGCGCCCGAGATGGCCTACCTGATCGACGTGCGCATCCTGCGGCTGTTGCGCGTGTTCCGCATCTTCAAGCTGTCGCGCTACTCGGTGGAGTACCGCGCATTGGTGTCGGCGGTGGCATCGAGCCGGCGCAAGATCACCGTGTTCGTCGGCTTCGTGATGCTGGTGGTGCTGGTGATGGGCACACTGATGTACGTGGTCGAAGGGCCGGTGCATGGCTTCACCAGCATCCCGGTGGCGATCTACTGGGCCATCTCGACGATGGCCACGGTGGGCTTCGGCGACCTCGTGCCCAAGACCGACCTGGGCCGCGCGATCGCCTCCGTCATGATGCTGCTGGGCTGGGGCGTGCTCGCGGTACCGACCGGCATCGTGACCGCGGAGATGGCGCGGCGCGGACCCGATGACGAAGCAATGCCATTGGCGCCGCGCGGCATCCTCGCGATGACGGCGCCGCTCAGCGTGCCGCCGAAGCGCGTTACGCCTGCGGCCAGACGACGCGCCCTTGCGCAGCATCGCCGAGGCGGGCGATGAAGGCATCGGCATCGGGCTCGGGGAGCGAGAAGGCGAAGGCGACGTCGTCGCCATGCTGCACGCCGTCGAGCACCGCCCCGGCCGCGGCGAGTTCGCGCCGCACGAGTCCTTCGAGCGCATAGGGCACGGCGCAGCGCAGGCTGCGCTGGCGCAGCAACGGCACGAGCGTGGCGCCGAGCAGGGCCTGTGCAACCGCGTCGGTGTAGGCCCGCACGAGACCGCCCGCGCCGAGCTTCACGCCGCCGAAGTAGCGCACCACGGTCGCGAGCGCGCCTTCGACCTGCTGGTGGCGCAACACCTCCAGCATCGGTCGGCCGGCCGTGCCGCCGGGTTCGCCGTCGTCGTTCGCGGCCGACTGGCCGCCGGCCATCAGGGCCCAGCACACATGTGCGGCCGCGGGGTGTTCGGCGCGCAGCGAGGCGACCACGGCCAGCGCGGCCGCTCGGTCGGCCACCGGCTGCACGCAGCCGATGAAGCGGCTTTTCTTGATGAGCAGCTCGCTGTGGACCGGCTGTGCAAGCGTGAAGCTCATCCGGCGTTCTTCGTGGCGTTCAGCCGCCGCCGCGCTCGAACTTGAAGACCGCCGTGCTGGCGCGCGCGTTGGGCAGCCAGCGCACGTCGCGCCCGTTCTGCAGGCCGAAGGCGTCGAGCACGCGCAGGTTGTTCTTGCCGGCCAGCACCTCGAAGTCCTTGAAGGTGCCGACGCGGATATTGGGCGTGTCGTACCACTGGTAGGGCAGGCGGCGCGTCACCGGCATGCGGCCGCGCGCCACGCTCAGGCGGTTGGGCCAGTGCGCGAAGTTGGGAAAGGCGACGACGCCGATGCGGCCCACGCGCGCGGTCTCGCGCAGCATCACCTCGGCATTGCGCAGGTGCTGCAGAGTGTCGATCTGAAGCACCACGTCGAAGGAGGCGTCGTCGAACATCGCGAGGCCTTCGTCGAGGTTGAGCTGGATCACGTCGACGCCGCGGCGAATGCACTGCAGCACGTTGCCGTCGGCGATCTCCACGCCGTAGCCGGTACAGCCGCGCTCGCGCTGCAGCAGGTCGAGCAGGGCGCCGTCGCCGCAGCCCAGGTCGAGCACCCGCGCGCCTCGCGGCACCAGCTCGGCGATCAATCGTTGATGCTCGAGGTCGCTCATTGCAGGAACTCCTTGGCGACGCGCTCGAAGTAGGAGCGCACCACGCCCATGTAGCGCACGTCGTCGAGCAGGAAGGCGTCGTGGCCGTGCGGCGCATCGATCTCGGCGTAGCTGACGTTGCGGCGGTTGTCGAGCAGCGCCTTCACCAGTTCGCGGCTGCGCGCGGGCGAGAAGCGCCAGTCGGTCTTGAAGCTCACGAGCAGGAACTGGGCGGTGGCCTGGGCCAGCGCGGTGCTGAGCTTGCCGCCGTGGCTGCGTGCGGGGTCGAAGTAGTCGAGCGCGCGGGTGATCAGCAGGTAGGTGTTGGCGTCGAAGTACTCGCTGAACTTGTCGCCCTGGTAGCGCAGGTAGCTTTCGATCTGGAACTCGACGTCCTGCGTGGAGTAGCGGTAGTCGAGCCCCGCGGCCTCGCCCTCCACGGCGCTGCGCAGGATGCGGCCGAACTTGGCGTTCATCACGTCGTCGCTGAGGTAGGTGATGTGGCCGATCATCCGCGCGATGCGCAGGCCGCGCTTGGGGATCACGCCGTGTTCGTAGAAGTGGCCGCCGTGGAAATCGGGGTCGGTGACGATCGCGCGGCGCGCAACCTCGTTGAAGGCGATGTTCTCGGCCGTGAGGTTGGGCGCGCTCGCCACGACGACGGCGTGGCGCACGCGGTCGGGATACTGCAGCGTCCACGAGAGCGCCTGCATGCCGCCGAGGCTGCCGCCCATCACAGCCGCGAGCGTGCGGATGCCGAGCGCGTCGAGCAGCACGGCCTGGGCGTCCACCCAGTCCTCGACCGTGACCACCGGGAAGTCGGCGCCGTAGACACGGCCAGTGGCGGGGTTGGCGTGCATCGGTCCGGTCGAGCCGAAGCAGGAGCCGAGGTTGTTCACACCGATGACGAAGAAGCGATCGGTGTCGACCGGCTTGCCCGGACCGACCATGTTGTCCCACCAGCCTTCGGAACGGGCCTGGCCTTCGTAGACGCCCGCGACGTGGTGCGACGCATTGAGCGCGTGGCAGACCAGCACCGCATTGCTGCGCTCGGCGTTCAGGGTGCCGTAGGTTTCGTAGGCGAGCGTGTAGTCGCTGATCGACGCGCCGCTGCGCAGGGCCAGGGGGCCTGCGAACTGCATCGACTGCGAGGTGACGACCAAGGATGGTGACGACGACATGAATGAAAAAAACCCGGCCTCGCCAAAAACGAGCCGGGTCTGCCGCGCCTGTCTTTAGCTGGATTTATAAAGCGCCCGCAAGCTGAAGCAAATCGGCGCAAGGCAAAGTATATCCCCCAGGCTGCGCGCACTTCGTGTCGCTTCGCCAACCCCCTTCGGGGGCAACACCTGCGGCCCGGCAAAGCCGGTTCCGCGGTGTTTCTGGAAGGGCCCCCTGCCTTTTTCTTACCAGCCGATGATCATGATGATGCCCAGCACCAGGAAGATCGCGGCCGAGATGCCGTGCACGAGCTTGATCGGCACGCGCCGCACGATCTTCTCGCCGAGCCATACCACCGGCGCGTTGGCCAGCATCATGCCCAGCGTGGTGCCCGCCACCACCCAGAAATAATCGTGCGTGAAGCGGGCGGCGAGCATGACGGTGGCGATCTGGGTCTTGTCGCCCATCTCGGCGAGGAAGAACGCGATCACGGTGGTGCCGAAGACCCCGAACTTCGACGCGCCCGGGGCGTCATCGTCGTCGAGCTTGTCTGGAATCAGCATCCACGCGGCCATCGCGATGAACGAGCCGCCCAGGATCCAGCGCAGCACATCAGGCCCAAGCCAGCGCGTGATGTAGTTGCCGACCGCGCCGGCCAGCGCGTGGTTGATGAGGGTGGCGGCGAAGATGCCGAGGACGATCGGCCAGGGTTTCCTGAAGCGGGCTGCGAGCAGGAGGGCCAGGAGTTGGGTCTTGTCGCCCATTTCGGCGAGCGCAACCACGCCGGTTGCAACCAGAAAAGCTTCCATGATGAGGGGTTCCTTGGGCCGAAGGACGCAATTGACCGTGCAACACCTTCGGCCATATTCCCGAAGTTGCACGGTCAAAGGTCTCGCCAGGTGTGTTCACTGCACGCGCCATGTCCTGTGGGGCAGGACAAGTCTGTTGACGCGGGCCCCTCTCGCAAATCGGAAGGCGGCTACTCCCCAATGACGGGCGGATTCTACATGTAGCACCAAGGACCTCGCCCCGCTCCGCAAGTAGGCGCCAGCTTCCAGGGGTTTTGACGGGTGCTACCTCAAGACGCAAATTCCTGCTTGCATTTCGGCTATTTCACCCATAATGCACGAGCCTCCCTCTTCATTTTGGTCGGGGGGCAAGTTCGGTGATCGGTCAGTTTCGCGCGGCTCGACGGCTCTCGTTTGAGTGATGCTTTCCGGGACTCCATCGCTTTTCTTGATGTGTTTATAGGAGTCCCTTGATGGGCAACAAACTGTACGTCGGCAACCTGCCTTACTCGGTGCGCGACGGAGATCTCGAACAGGCCTTCGGTCAGTTCGGCGCAGTGACCAGCGCCAAGGTCATGATGGAACGCGACACGGGCCGCTCGAAGGGCTTCGGCTTCGTCGAGATGGGCAGTGACGCAGAAGCACAAGCCGCCATCAACGGCATGAACGGCCAGCCCCTGGGCGGCCGCAGCGTCGTCGTCAATGAAGCACGTCCGATGGAAGCACGCCCCCCGCGCAGCGGTGGTGGCGGCGGTTACGGCGGCGGCAACAGCGGCTACTGAGCCCTGCACTGCAAGGCGCACACAGACAAAAGGCTCCCTCGGGAGCCTTTTTCAATGGCCGATCGCTCGGCGCGTGCGGCTCGTCAGGCCTCGCCGCTGCGCTTCTTGCGCGCGCGCCCCTGCACCGCCCGGTCCAGCACGGCGTTGGGCAGCATGCGCATGATCTTGGCAACCACGCCCATCTGCCACGGGATCACGCGATAGCTCGTACCGGCCTCGATGGCGCGCAGCGCCTGGGCGGCGAAATCCTCGGCCTTCATGAGGAAGGGCATGCCGTAGCGGTTGCCTTGCGTCAGCGGCGTATCGATGTAGCCCGGGCACAGGGTGATGACTTTGACGCCGCTGCCGTGCAGCTCGCCGCGCAGGCTCTCGCAGTACGCCACCACGCCGGCCTTGCTGGCGCAGTACGCGCCGTGCCCCGGCAACCCGCGGATGGACGCCACGCTGCCGATGCCCACCAGCCGCCCGCTGCCGCGCTGCACCATCGCGCGCACGAATGGATGGAAGGTGGCGGCCAGGCCGACGTTGTTGGTGGCGAAGGTCTGCGCCAGCACGTCGAGGTCGGAACGCTCGGCCGTGTCGATGCCGACACTGATGCCTGCATTGGCGATCACCACGTCGGGCAGCCCCTGTTGCGCGATGCAGGCATTGCCCGCAGCGACGATGCTGTCGGTCTGCGCCACGTCGGCACTGTAGATCCGGTAGCGGTCTGCGCTCAGCTGGCGCGCCGCAGCCCACGATTCGATCTCGCCCGTGCGCCGGGCGACCAGCGCCAGGCGGTAGCCCGCATCGTAGAAGCTCGCAGCCAGCGCCTGGCCGATGCCGCTCGAGGCGCCGGTGATGAAGACAAGCGGGGATGGAGTCATTCAGCGCTTCCCTGAAGGAGCGGCCGCTGAAGGAATCAGCACACCGCGCACCCGGCCGTTCAGATTCGCCACGCCGCTCAGGTTGTCGTAGTCGAGCGTGTCGCCGGTGAACTGGTCGGTGCCGCGGATCAGCGTGACCGGCTTGTTCGACGTGACGCGCTCGGTGTCGACGTAGGCGTGCAGGAAGTCGCCACGGAACTCGAGGCGCGGCGCAGGCTTGCCACCGGGCCCCACGGACGGATCGCGGATGACGATCGCATTGCCGAACAGCTGGATCTCGCTGCCGTCGGAGTTCGACACGCCCCGGTCGGCCGTTGCGCGCGTCACGAGGCCTTCGGGCGACACCGTTCGCATGCGCACCTTGTCGACCTCCATGGTGTCCGAGTCCGGGTAGTGCCGGCCTTCGGTGCCATGCAGTTCGCTGCGCAGGTCGCCGTTGGGCAGGAAGTTCTTGATGACGAAATCGCGCATGAAGTAGTCGGGCTCGTGCGTGGGCGCGGCCTTGGCCGTGGGCTCCAGCAGCTTGGGCGCGTTGCGCACCAGCCAGTAGGTGCCGAGCGCGACGGCCGCCGTCAGGATGATCGGCAGGTAGATCGTGGCGCGGTCGAGGACGTCGCGCACCATGCCCCATGCGCGTTTGACATTGTTCATGTATTCGGGCCCCGGGCTGCGTCGAGCATGACACGGTACTGGCCACAGGCCGTGAGCAGCAGGTCGCAGAACTCGCGCGCCGCGCCTTCGCCGCCCCGCGCGCGGGTGACGTAGCGCGCGATGCCGCGCACTTCCGCGTGGGCATTGGCCGGCGCCGCGGCGAAGCCCACGCGCAGGAGCACCGGCAGGTCGGGCCAGTCGTCGCCGATGGCCGCGGCCTGCGCCCAGGTGAAGCCGAGCTGGTCGAGCATGGCCTGCGCGGCGGGCAGCTTGTCTTCGGTGCCGTAGCGCACGTGCTCGATGCCCAGCGCCTCGAGCCGCACGCGCAGCGGCTTGGAATCGCGTCCCGTGATCACGGCCGGCACGATGCCCGCCTTGCGCAGCAGCTTCAGGCCGTAGCCGTCGAGGATGCTGAAGCGCTTGAGCGTCTCGCCGTGCTCGGTGAAGTACACGCCGCCGTCGGTCAGCACGCCGTCGATGTCGAAGAAGACGATGCGCACGTCCTGCGCGGCGAGCAATGTCTCGGCCTGGAACTCGAGCGGCATCAGATGACCTTCGCGCGCATCAGGTCGTTGGTATTGATGGCGCCGACGATCACGCCCTCGCCGTCGATCACGAACAGGCGGGTGATGCCGCACTGCTCCATGAGCTCGGCCGCTTCCACCGCCAGCGCGTCGACGCGGATGGTGCGCGGGTTGTGGTGCATCACTTCGGCCGCCTTGGGGCTGCGCAGGTCGGCACCGGCTTCGATCAGGCGGCGCAGGTCGCCGTCGGTGAAGATGCCGAGCGCGCGGCCGTCGGGCGCGACCACCGCCGCGGCGCCGAAGCCCTTGTTGCTCATGGCGCGCATCAGCTCGCCGATGCCGGCGTCGGGTGCCACGCGCGGCACATCGTCGTCGGAGCGCATGACGTCGCTCACGTGGGTGAGCAGCTTGCGCCCGAGCGCGCCGCCCGGGTGCGAGCGCGCGAAGTCTTCCGAACCAAAGCCGCGCGCGTCGAGCAGCGCCACGGCCAGCGCGTCGCCCATCGCCATCTGGGCGGTGGTGCTCGCGGTGGGGGCGAGGTTGAGCGGGCAGGCTTCCTTGGACACGCCGGCGTCGATCACGATGTCGGCATGGCGCGCGAGGGTGGATTCAGGGCGGCCGGTCATGGCGATCAGGGGCACGCCCTGGCGCTTGACGACCGGCAGGATGACGGTGAGTTCTTCGACCTCGCCGCTGTTGGAAATGGCGAGCACCAGGTCGACGGCCTTGATCATGCCAAGGTCGCCGTGGCTGGCCTCGGCCGGGTGCACGAACATCGCGGGCGTGCCGGTGGAAGCGAGGGTGGCGGCGATCTTGCGGCCGACGTGGCCGCTCTTGCCCATGCCCATCACGACCACGCGGCCGCGCACTTCGAGGATCTTGCGCACGGCCTCGACGAAGCTCGGGCCGACGCGGGTCTTCAGACCGGTGACGGCTTCGGCTTCGATGTCGAAGGTGAGACGTGCCCGAGCGAGGATGGCTTCGGGGTCGACCACGGGGGCCGGGACGGGACGGGAGCTCATTGCCGGATTTTACGGGTCGGAGGGTTGCCCCCACGCCCGGCACTGCGTGTCCTCGCTGCCCCCCGAGGGGGCGCTCGCGCCTTGGGGCGGCCCGGCGGCGCTCGTTGCCCCCACGCTCGGCACTGCGTGTCCTCCCCGACGCGCTGCGCACGGGTCTTGCTCTAGCATCGCCGCCTATGTCTTCGTTCGATCTCACGCTGTTGTATCTCCTCGCCGCGGTGATCGGCGTGGTGGCGTGCCGCTCCCTCAAGCTGCCGCCGATGCTGGGCTATCTCTCGGCCGGCGTGCTGATCGGGCCGCATGCCTTCGCGCTGGCGCAGAACACCGAAGGCATCCAGCACCTGGGCGAATTCGGCGTGGTGTTCCTCATGTTCGTGATCGGGCTGGAGTTCAGCCTGCCCAAGCTGCGCGCGATGCGAAAACACGTGTTCGGCCTCGGCCTGCTGCAGGTGCTGCTGACGATGGCCATCGCCACGGCCGGCGCGCTGCTGATCGCCCACTGGCTGCCGCCGTCGTGGCGGCTCGGCTGGCAGACCGCGCTGGCGCTGTCGGGCGCGCTCACCATGAGCAGCACGGCCATCGTGGTCAAGCTGATGGCCGAGCGGCTCGAACTCGAGAGCGAACACGGCAAGCGCGTGATGGGCGTGCTGCTGTTCCAGGACCTGGCCGTGGTGCCGCTGCTGGTGCTGATTCCCGCACTGGGCGCGCCGCCCGAGGCGCTGGCCAAGGCGCTGGGCTTCGCGCTGCTGAAGGCGAGCTTCCTGATCGGCGTGCTGCTGTACGGCGGCCCGCGCATCATGCGCTGGTGGCTCACGCTGGTGGCGCGGCGGCGCAGCGAGGAGCTCTTCATCCTGAACGTGCTGCTGATCACGCTCGGCCTGGCCTGGCTCACCGAACTGGCTGGCCTGAGCCTGGCGCTGGGCGCCTTCATCGCGGGCATGCTGGTGTCGGAGACCGAATACAAGCACCAGGTCGAGACCGACATCCGTCCCTTCCACGACGTGCTGCTGGGGCTGTTCTTCATCACCGTGGGCATGTCGCTCGACTGGCACATCGTGGTCGAACGCTGGCTGCTGGTGGCCGTGCTGCTGCTGATGCCGCTGGCGTTCAAGCTGGGGCTGGTGACGGTGCTGGCGCGGGTGCTGGGCGCCACCTCGGGCGTGTCGCTGCGCACCGGCCTTTACCTGGCGCAGGCCGGCGAGTTCGGCTTCGTGCTGCTGACGCTGGCGCAGGAGCGCAGCCTGTTGCCGCCGTGGCTGGCCAACCCGGTGCTGGCGTCGATGGTGCTGTCGATGCTCACGACGCCGTTCATCATCATGTACAGCAACGCCATCGTGCGAAAGCTCGTGGCCAGCGACTGGCTGCAGCAGTCGCTGCAAATGACGACCATCGCGCGCAAGACCATCAACACGGCGCAGCACGTGATCATCTGCGGCTACGGGCGCTGCGGCCAGAACCTGGCGCGCATCCTCGAACGCGAGGGCATCCCGTACATGGCGCTCGACCTCGACCCCGACCGCGTGCGGCAGGCCGCCGCCGCCGGCGACTCGGTGGTGTTCGGCGATGCGGCGCGGCTGCAGGCCTTGATGGCGGCCGGCTTGGCGCGCGCGAGTGCCGTCGTCGTGACCTACCTCGATGTGCCCGGTGCGATGAAGGTGCTGGCCAACACGCGCGCCCATGCGCCGCACGTGCCGGTGATCGTGCGCACGCAGGACGATCACGACCTGGAAAAACTGCAGGCGGCCGGAGCGACGGAAGTGGTACCCGAGGCCATCGAAGGCTCGCTCATGCTCGCGAGCCATGCGCTGGCGCTGGTCGGCGTGCCGATGCGCCGCGTGATCCGCGTGGTGCAGGATCAGCGCGACGCCCGCTACAACCTGCTGCGCGGCTACTTCCACGGCGCCGATGACGACAACGCCGACGAACTCGATCACGAGCGCCTCAACAGCTTCACGCTCAACGCCGGCGCGCGCGCGGTGGGCCAGCCGCTGGAACGGCTGGCGCTGTCCACGCTCGGCGTGCGTGTGGCCAGCCTGCGCCGGCACGACGGCCAGCCGCGTGCGCTGGCCGACGGCACGGTGCTGTCGGAGGGCGATACGCTGGTGCTGTCCGGCAAGCCGGCTGCGCTGGCGATCGCCATCGACCGCCTGCAAAAAGGCTAGTTTCTTGTTCGGGAACGCCGCGGAACCCGCTTCGCAGGGTGCCCCGGTAGAGGCGAGCTCAGTTGATCAGCGTCGGGTTGCGCTTTTCTTCTTCGATGCGCTGCTGGCGGCGCACCGCTTCGCACTGCGCGTGGGCCTTGAATTCGGGCTTCAGGCACTGGGCCGCCATGCATTGCGCCTTGGCAATGAAGTTGCGGTCGCCGCACATGGCCTGGGGCTCGGCCGCAGCGACAGGTGCCGGCGCCGGGGCGGGGGCAGCGACCGCGGCAGCGGGTTCGGGCGCGTTCGACGGTAGTGCGGCAGTGATCGCCTGCTTGTTGCGCGGCTTGGCAGCGGGCTTGGGCGCCGCGGCGGCAGCCGGTGCGGTTTCCACGGGAGGCGGCGTCACGGCCGGCTCGGCGGGCTGAGGTTCGGGCGCCGCCGGCGAAGGTTCGGCGAGCGACGGCGACGATGGGGCCACGGGCGCGGGAGTTTCGGTGGCTGGGGCGGTGGCCTCTTCAGCGGCCGCAGGCGCCTTTCGCGTCCCGTTGCCGGACCAACCGGCGACGATCATTGCCACCGCGACCACCAGCAGACCGAGCCACAGCAGGATCACGCGCTTGCGCGGCGGCCGTTCGGCCGGCACGGATTGCCGGACCTTGGCCCGGCTTCTCCTTTTCGTTCCGGACTTCGGGGCCCAGGTCGACTCCAGGCCCGGCGGCGAAGCGGGCGGCGCGGGTGTCCGCGGCAGTTCGTCGTCGTGCACCATGAGCACGGTCTGTTCATGCTCGTCGCTCTGCCGCGCGGCCGACCTGCCGAAAAAAGATCCGCGCGCAGGCAGCAGCTCGTCCGGCTCGAACAGCGGCGCCGGGATGGTCGGCGCGCGCAACTGGGCGGGCGCGGTGGCGGCCCATTCGCGTTCGGGACTCGGCGGCGGGGGAATCCGGTCTCCCGCGGCAGGCAGCTTGACGCCGCAGCTCCTGCAGAAATTCGCGCCGCCGCGGTTTTCCGTGCTGCAGACCGGACAGATCAAGGCCATGGATTGCTTACTGACTACTCTCGGGGGTCAAAACGAAAAGCTGGCTGGCCTGCCCGCATGTGGCAGATCGATCCGCCGGCGGACAGCGCAGCCTCAGGTCACGGCGACGCGCTTGGAGCGGTGCGCCATGCGCTTGGCGATCACGGCGCCGAGCGCCATCGCGATTTCCAGCGCCATATTGGGCTGGCGGTTCGACATTTCCGCAAAGCGGATCGCCGTGAGCCGCCACACGCGGCCTGCGCCGGTGACCACCACGTTGGCCGAATGCGGCTGGCGCGAGAAGAACGAGCCTTCGCCGACCACCGAGCCGGGCGTGAGCACGGCCAGCCGCATCTGCTCCTTGCTGCTGACGCGGTGCACGCTGATGGCACCGCTCTCGATGAAGAAAACCGAGCGGTCCGGCGTGCCCTGTTCGATCAGCACGTCGCCAACGCCGGTATCGATGGGCTGCAGATAGCCCGCCAGTGTTTCCCACTGCTGGACGTTGAACGTCAACGCAAACGCGTCGGTGCTCGTGTTCTCCGCGATGGCGCGGCTCAGGTTCTGGATGGACATGTTTTCTTCGGCCCCCGCATGTGAGCCGAAGTATCAGCGATGCTCAGGAGATTCGGCTACAACTGTTTACGTTTTTCAAACCGGCTGTCGCTATTTACCAATGCAGAAGCGCGAAAAGATGACGCCCAGCAGGTCGTCCGCGCCGAACTCGCCGGTGATCTCGTTCAGGGCGTTCTGCGCCAGCCGCAGTTCTTCGGCCAGCAGGTCGAGCAACTGGGCCTGCGCCGCCAGATGGCTGGCCGCCAGCGCCAGGTGCGTTTCGACCCGGGCCAGCGCCTGCACGTGGCGCGCCCGCGCGAGGTACACACCCTCGGGCACGGCCTGCCAGCCGGCCATGGCCAGTAGCTGTTCACGCAGGGCCTCGATGCCCAGGCCGGTCTTGGCGGACAGGGCGATGCCGTGCCCGGCATGGGCGTCAGGCGCGGCGTCCTGCTTGTTCCAGACGTCGAGCACCGGCACGCTCGCAGGCAGCTTCTGGCGCAGGCCGGCCAGGATGCCGGCATCGGCGGCGCCGTAGTCGGCCAGATGGGCGCGCGTCAGGTCGTGCAGGAACAGTACGGCGTCGGCGCTTTCGATCTGGCCCCAGGCACGCGCCACACCGATCTGCTCGACCTCGTCGCTGCTCTCGCGCAGGCCGGCGGTGTCGGCCACGTGCAGCGGCACGCCGTGGATCTGGATGGTCTGCGAGACCACGTCGCGCGTGGTGCCCGCCACTGCGCTCACGATGGCCAGTTCGGCACCGGCCAGCGCATTGAGCAGCGAGCTCTTGCCCGCGTTGGGCTGGCCTGCGATCACGACCTTGATGCCTTCGCGCAGCAGCGCACCCTGTTTCGCGCGCTGCTGCACGGCTGCGAGCTGCGACTGCAGCTTTGCCAGTTGCCCGGTGGCATCGGCTTTCTGGAGGAAATCGATCTCTTCTTCCGGAAAGTCGAGCGTCGCTTCGACCAGCATGCGCAGGTGGATCAACGCATCGCGCAGCGTGTGGATCTCGCGCGAGAACGCGCCCGATAGCGAACGCCCGGCGCTGCGCGCAGCCGCCTCGGTGCTGGCGTCGATCAGGTCGGCAATGGCCTCGGCCTGTGCCAGGTCGACCTTGCCGTTGAGAAAGGCCCGCTGGCTGAATTCGCCGGGCTCGGCCACGCGCAAGCCGGGCAGGCGAGCGCGGCCGGTGACGGGATCAGGCTCGGCCGCGGCTTCGAGGCAGCGCGCCAGCAGCAGCTGCAACACGACCGCGCCGCCGTGGGCCTGCAGTTCGAGCACGTCCTCGCCGGTGAAGGAATTCGGCGAGGGAAAGTGAACGGCCAGGCCATGGTCGACCGGCTCGCCGTGCGCATCGCGAAACGGCAGGTAGGTGGCTTCGCGCGGCTTGAGCGCGCGGCCGCAGATGGCATCGATCAGCGGCGCCAGCCTGGCCCCCGACACGCGCACGATGCCGACCGCGCCGCGTCCCGAGGCAGTGGCGATGGCGACGATGGGATCGGTGGTGCGGGCAAGCATGGTACGGATTCTTTCAGCAAAAAGGGCCGCTTTCGCGGCCCTTTCGGGGGATGACTGGGGCGTCGTGCGGCTACTTCTTGGCGCCGAGCACGCCCAGGCGCTTGTTGATGAACCACTGCTGCGCGATCGACAGCGTGTTGTTCGTGATCCAGTACAGCACCAGGCCGGCCGGGAAGAAGATGAACATCACGCTGAACGCGAGCGGCATGATCCACATCAGCTTGGCCTGCATCGGATCGGGCGGCGTCGGGTTGAGCCAGGTCTGGAACAGCGAGGTGGCCGTCATCACGATCGGCAGGATGTACCAGGGGTCCGGTGCCGACAGGTCGGTGATCCAGCCGATCCACGGGGCGTGGCGCATTTCGACCGACGACAGCAGCACCCAGTAGAGCGCGATGAACACCGGGATCTGGATCACGATGGGGAAGCAGCCACCCATCGGATTGACCTTCTCGGTCTTGTAGATCCGCATCATCTCCTGCTGCATCTCTTGCGGCTTGTCCTTGAGCCGCTCGCGCATCTCCATGATCTTCGGGTTGATGGCCTTCATCTTGGCCATGCTGGCGTAGGCCTTGGCGTTGAGCCAGTAGAAGGCCGCCTTCAGCAGCACCACCAGCGCGACGATCGACCAGCCCCAGTTGCCCAGGATGCCGTGCAGCTGGTTCAGCAGCCAGTACAGCGGCTTGGAGATGATCGCGAAGATGCCGTAGTCCTTCACCAGGTCCAGGCCGGGCGCGATGGCTTCGAGCTTCTTTTCTTCCTCGGGGCCGGCGAACAGCGTGCTGTTCACGACCTGCGTGGCGCCGGGGGCGATCTTGGGCAGCGTGGCCACCATGGCCACGGTGAACAGATTGTCGCCCAGGTCCTTCACGCGGAACTCTCGGCGCAGCTGTTCGCTCGCCGGGTCGCCCTTGAGCAGCCAGGCCGACACGAAGTAGTGCTGCACCATCGCGATCCAGCCGTCGTTGGCCGGCGGGGGCGGTTCGATCTTGCCCTTGGCGATGTCCTTGAAGTCGAGCTTGTGGAACTTCTTCTCGTTGGTGTACGCGGCGGGACCGGTGAAGGTGTTGGTGCCGAACATCGTGCCGGCGGCCACGGTGCCATGGCGCAGCAGCTGCATGTAGAGCTGGGCGTCGCGCGGCTGGTCGCTCGTGTTGACCACCTCGTGGCGCACGCCGATGGCGTAGTCGCCGCGGTGGAACACGTAGGTCTTGACGTACTTCAGGCCGCCGACGGGGGCACTTTCGAAGCCCACTTCCAGCGTGTTCTGGCCATCGGCCATCTCGCGCGGGCCGGCCTTCGGCGTCATCTGCGTCAGGTGGTTGGGAAAGCGCTCACCCGAGTCGACGGGATTCAGCAGGCCGGTCTGCGCCACATAGCGCGTGGCCGGCGAGCCGTTTTCGAACAGCACGACGCGCTTGGTGCGGTCGGCTTCGTCGTACTTCAGCAGTTCGAGGTGGTTGACTGTGCCGCCTTCGCTGTCGATCGTGGCCTTGAACAGGTCGGTGGTCACGCTGACCTGCTCGCGCGGCGCGGCTGCAGCGGCTTGCGTGGGCACGGCACCGGCGCTGCCGCCGCTCGCGCCCGACGAAGATGCAGCCGGCACGCCGTTGCTGGCAGCGGGTGCACTGCCCGCGGCCGGGGCGGAGGCCACCGCGGCCGGCTTGCTCGACGGCAGGAAGGTCGGCTTGTTGCCGTTGAAGACCTGCCATTGGTCCCACAGCAGCACCAGCGAGAACCCAAAAATCACCCACAGGATCGTGCGGCGTATATCGTTCATGACGAAGACTTCTTGTCGGAGGAGAGAAGAGACGAAAACAGCGAGCCTGACTTGTCAGTGCGACGCTGTGATTTCGGTGGAACCGGATCGTGCCCGCCATCGCACCATGGCTGGCAGCGCGCGATGCGGTGCAGAGTGAGGTAACTGCCCTTGAGCGCGCCATGCACTTCCAGCGCCTCGATCGAATACACCGAACAGGTCGGCGTGAAGCGGCACGACTGGCCGAGCCAGGGGCTCAGCAGCAGGCGGTAGCCCTTCACAAGGCCGATCAGCAGGCGTTTCATGACGAGGAGGAAGCGGGCGGAGGTGCCGAAGCGGGCGCGGAAGAACGCGCCGCCCGCGCCAGCAGCTGCTGGAGCTCGGCGCGCACCGCTGCCTTGAGCTTGTCCGATGTGGCGCTCACGAATTCCTTGCGGTCGAAACCGGCGCGCAGCCGCACCACGTGCGCAGCACGTGGCAAGCCGACGCCGGGTGCGGCGCTCACCGTATAGATCTGGCGCTTGATGGCATTGCGCGTGACCGCGCGACGCGCCCAGCGCTTGGGCACCATGGCGCCCAGCCAGACATCGTCGGACGCGAACAACGGCTGTGCGCCCGATGCGAGATCGAGCGCACAGCGATGCAATGCGAAATGAGCAGTGCGCGCCACGGTGGCACCTGCGAGGACGGCCTGGAATTGCGCGCGGGTCTTGAGCCGCTGCATGGAAGCCGGACCGGATACGCCGGAAGCGCTGGCTGTGGAAGCCTGCGCTGACGTGTCGGCTGCTGGCAACGGCAGGTGGGCTGCCGTCAGACCGCCAGGCGCTTGCGGCCCTTGGCGCGGCGTGCGTTGATGACGGCGCGGCCGCCGCGGGTCTTCATGCGGACCAGGAAGCCGTGGGTACGGGCGCGGCGGACTTTGGATGCTTGATAAGTGCGTTTCATGGTGATTTCCTATTTCCCTGTTCGCGCCGGTTCTTCGCACAAAAAGCATGAAGTACCTGCGGGCCGCCGGGGGAGCGTGTTTCGGATGGTCCCCGAAAGACGCAAGAGGTTTTCAGGGAAACCCGCAATTATCGCAAACATTGGCCGCCGGAACAATCTTCGAGTGGATTTGCGGGCCTTTCGATCGGCCCGGCGGCGTGTGGATAAGGTTTTGACAAGTTAGAATGCCGGGCGCCTTCCAGCAGAGAATATCCACAATACCTATACCAAAAAATGCCCGAGGGTCTCATCACTTTTTCAAGCGCCCATGTCGACTGACGGCATCGGCGAAAGCCTCTGGCAGGCCTGCGTCGACCAACTCGCGCAGGAGCTGTCAGAGCAGCAATTCAACACCTGGATCAAGCCCCTGACTGCGCAGGTCGCCGACGACCTCTCGCGCATGACGGTGTTCGTCGCCAACCGCTTCAAGCTCGACTGGATCCGGGCTCAGTACGCCGGCAAGATCGCCGCCATGGCCGAGAAGATGTACGGCCAGCCGGTCGCCATTGAGTTAGCGCTTGCTCCTCGCGAAGCGGCCGTACGCCCTGCACCTGTGGCCGTCATGGCCGAAACCGACGTGCCGCGCGACGTGGCCGGCCCGGGCGAGGAGCCGGCCGCCGCGGGCTTCAAGAACAGGCTGAATTCCGGTCTCACCTTCGACACCCTGGTCGAGGGCACGGCCAACCGCATGGCGCGCGCCGCGGCCATGCACGTGGCCGGCATGCCGGGCCATCTTTACAACCCGCTTTTCATCTACGGCGGCGTCGGCCTGGGCAAGACCCACCTGATGCACGCTGTGGGTAACCGGCTGCTGGCCGACAAGGCGGATTCCAAAGTTCTCTACATCCATGCCGAGCAGTTCGTCTCGGATGTGGTCAAAGCCTATCAGCGCAAGACTTTCGATGAGTTCAAGGAGCGCTATCACTCGCTCGATCTGCTGCTGATCGACGATGTGCAGTTCTTCGCCAACAAGGACCGGACGCAGGAAGAATTCTTCAATGCGTTCGAGGCCCTGCTCGCCAAGAAGTCGCACATCGTGATGACCAGCGACACCTACCCGAAGGGCCTGGCCGACATCCACGAACGCCTGGTGTCGCGCTTCGATTCGGGCCTCACGGTGGCCATCGAGCCGCCCGAGCTCGAGATGCGCGTGGCCATCCTGATCAACAAGGCGCGCGCCGAATCGGCCGAAATGCCGGAAGAAGTGGCCTTCTTCGTCGCCAAGAACGTGCGCTCCAACGTGCGTGAACTCGAAGGCGCGCTGCGCAAGATCCTGGCTTACTCGCGCTTCAACCAGAAGGAGATCTCGATCGCCCTGGCGCGCGAGGCGCTGCGCGACCTGCTGTCGATCCAGAACCGTCAGATCTCGGTCGAGAATATCCAGAAGACGGTGGCCGACTACTACAAGATCAAGGTCGCCGACATGTACAGCAAGAAGCGTCCGGCCAGCATTGCGCGGCCGCGGCAGATCGCGATGTACCTGGCCAAGGAGCTCACGCAGAAAAGCCTGCCCGAAATCGGCGAGCTGTTCGGCGGGCGTGACCACACGACGGTGCTGCACGCGGTGCGCAAGATCTCGGGCGAGCGCCAGCAGCTCACCGAACTCAACCAGCAGCTTCACGTGCTCGAGCAGACGCTCAAGGGCTGACCGTCGAATGTCATCAAGAAAGCCCCTCGCGACAGCGGAGAATGGCGCCCTTACAAGCTGATTCAAAGAGATAGAGAAGAGGAAGAAGACATGATCGTTTTGAAGGCAAACCAAGACAAAGTCCTCGCCGCGCTGCAGTCGGTGGCGGGCATCGTGGAGCGGCGTCACACCTTGCCGATCCTGGCGAACGTGCTGATCCGCAAGACCGGCGGCCAGCTGCAGCTGACCACCAGCGACCTCGAAATCCAGATCCGCACCACCGCCGAGCTCGGCGGCGACGAAGGCAGCTTCACAACCACCATCGGCGCGCGCAAGCTGATCGACATCCTGCGCACCATGCCGGCCGACCAGACCGTGAGCCTCGAGTCGAGCGCGAGCAAGCTGGTGCTCAAGGGCGGCAAGAGCCGCTTCACGCTGCAGTCGCTGCCCGCCGAAGACTTCCCGCTGGTGCAGGAAGCCGCCAATTTCGGCCCTGTGTTCAGCGTGCCGCAGAAGACGCTGAAGGACCTGCTCTCGCAGGTTTCGTTCGCGATGGCCGTACACGACATCCGCTACTACCTGAACGGCATCCTGTTCGTGGCCGAAGGCAAGCAGTTGAGCCTGGTCGCCACCGATGGCCACCGCCTGGCGTTTTCCTCCGCCATGCTCGACGTCGAGGTGCCGCGCCAGGAAGTCATTCTTCCGCGCAAGACCGTGATCGAAATGCAGCGCCTGCTGTCGGACGCCGAAGGCGCCATCGAGATGCAGTTCGCGAACAACCAGGCCAAGTTCAGCTTTGGCGGCATGGAGTTCGTCACCAAGCTGGTCGAGGGCAAGTTCCCCGACTACAACCGCGTGATCCCGAAGAACCACAAGAACAGCGTCACGCTGGGCCGCGCGCCGCTGCTGGCCAGCCTGCAGCGCACCGCCATCCTGACGAGCGAGAAGTTCAAGGGCGTGCGCCTGAACATCGAGCCGGGCACGCTGCGCATCGCGTCGAACAACGCCGAGCAGGAAGAAGCGCAGGACGAACTCGACATCGACTACGGCGGCGACGCCATCGAGATCGGCTTCAACGTCACCTACCTGATCGACGCGCTGTCGAACATGGACCAGGACATGGTCAAGCTGGAGCTTGCCGACTCCAACAGCTCGGCGTTACTGACCATCCCCGAGAACGCATCCTTCAAGTACGTCGTGATGCCGATGCGTATCTAGCAGACAGACCCCGAAGCGCCTTGCGCACACAGCCCGCGGCCCTCCGCGGGTTTGCGCTTTCAAGAGGCGGCGAATTGAGCTTTTGAGAGCCCGAAAAATCACGTGAATGCCGTGAGAGACAGAGGAATATCCGAATGAGTGCTGAAGAAAACAAGCCCGAAGTGCCGCACACCGAGCCGGTCTACACGCCTGAAGTTCAGGTCGTGCCGCCCGAGGCCATAGCCGCCGACACCAGCTATGGCGAAGGCTCGATCACGATCCTCGAAGGCCTCGAGGCCGTGCGCAAGCGCCCCGGCATGTACATCGGCGACACCTCCGACGGCACCGGGCTGCACCACCTGGTGTTCGAAGTCGTGGACAACTCCATCGACGAGGCGCTGGCCGGCCATTGCGACGACATCGTCGTGACCATCCACTCCGACAACTCGATCTCCGTCACCGACAACGGCCGCGGCATCCCGACCGGCGTGAAGATGGACGACAAGCACGAGCCCAAGCGCTCGGCCGCCGAGATCGCGCTGACCGAACTGCACGCCGGCGGCAAGTTCAACCAGAACAGCTACAAGGTGTCGGGCGGCCTGCACGGCGTGGGCGTGAGCTGCGTGAACGCGCTGAGCGTGATGCTGCGCCTCGTGGTGCGCCGCGAAGGCAAGATCCACGAGCTCGAATTCAGCCGCGGCTTCGTGCAGGACCGCCTGCTCGAAACGGTGAACGGCGTCGAAGTCTCGCCCATGAAGATCATCGGCGACACCGACAAGCGCGGCACCGAGGTGCATTTTCTGCCCGACACCCAGATCTTCAAGGAGAACTCGGACTTCCACTACGAGATCCTCAGCAAGCGCCTGCGCGAACTGAGCTTCCTGAACAACGGCGTGCGCATCCGCCTGAAGGACGAGCGCACCGGCAAGGAAGACGACTTCTCCGGCGCCGGCGGCGTGCGCGGCTTCGTGGAGTTCATCAACAAGGGCAAGACCGTCCTGCACCCGAACTCGTTCTACGCCGAGGGCGAGCGCCCGGCCGACACCTACGGCGGCATCCCCGGCACGCACATCGGCGTCGAGGTGGCGATGCAGTGGAACAGCGGCTACAACGAGCAGGTTCTCTGCTTCACCAACAACATCCCGCAGCGTGACGGCGGCACCCACCTGACCGGCCTGCGCGCCGCGATGACCCGCGTCATCAACAAGTACATCGAAGAGAACGAGTTCGCGAAGAAGGCGAAGGTCGAAGTCACCGGCGACGACATGCGCGAAGGCCTGTGCTGCGTGCTGAGCGTGAAGGTGCCCGAGCCCAAGTTCTCCAGCCAGACCAAGGACAAGCTGGTGTCCAGCGAAGTGCGCGCGCCGGTGGAAGACATCGTCGGCAAGCTGCTGACCGATTACCTGCAGGAACGCCCGAACGACGCCAAGATCATCTGCGGCAAGATCGTCGAGGCTGCCCGCGCCCGCGAAGCGGCCCGCAAGGCCCGCGAAATGACGCGCCGCAAAGGCGTGCTCGACGGCATGGGCCTGCCCGGCAAGCTGGCCGACTGCCAGGAAAAAGATCCGGCGCTGTGCGAGGTCTACCTGGTGGAGGGTGACTCCGCCGGCGGCTCCGCCAAGCAGGGCCGCGACCGGAAGTTCCAGGCCATCCTGCCGCTGCGCGGCAAGATCCTGAACGTCGAGAAGGCACGTTACGAGAAGCTGCTGACCAGCAACGAAATTCTCACGATGATCACCGCGCTGGGCACCGGCATCGGCCGCGCCGGCGCCACCACCGCGGGCGGCGGCGCGGACGACTTCAACGTCGCCAAGCTGCGCTACCACCGCATCATCATCATGACCGACGCCGACGTCGACGGCGCCCACATCCGCACGCTGCTGCTCACGTTCTTCTACCGGCAGATGCCGGAGCTGGTGGAGCGCGGCCACATCTACATCGCGCAGCCACCGCTGTACAAGGTGAAAGTCGGCAAGGAAGAGCAATACCTGAAGGACGGCCCCGCGCTGGACGCCTTCCTGCTCAAGGTGGCATTGAAGGACGCGAGCCTGCAGACCGGCGGCGCGAACTCCACCACGCTCGCCGGCGATACCCTGGCCGAGCTGGCGCGCAAGCACCAGGTGGCCGAGGCCGTCATTGCGCGCCTGCGCAACTTCATGGACGCCGAGGCGCTGCGCGCGATTGCCGACGGCGTGGCGCTCGACCTCGACACCACGCCCGCCGCCGAGGCTTCGGCCGTCGCGCTGCAGGCCAAGCTGCGCGAGCTCAACACGACCGGTGTGCCGGCCGAGGTGAGCAGCGAATTCGACGCCCGCACCGACAAGCCGCTGCTGCGCATCAGCCGCCGCCACCACGGCAACATCAAGAGCAGCGTGCTCACGCAGGACTTCGTCCACGGCGCCGACTACGCAGCGCTCGCCGAAGCCGCCAACACCTTCCGCGGCCTGCTGAGTCCCGAAGGCGCGCTGGTCAAGCGCGGCGAAGGCGAACGCGCCAAGGAAGAAAAAGTCGACGACTTCCGCCAGGCCATGAAGTGGCTGATCAGCGAAGCCGAGCGCGCCACCTCGCGCCAGCGCTACAAAGGCCTGGGCGAGATGAACCCCGAGCAGCTGTGGGAAACCACCATGGACCCGACCGTGCGGCGCCTGCTCAGGGTGCAGATCGACGACGCGATCGAAGCCGACCGCGTGTTCACCATGCTCATGGGCGATGAGGTGGAGCCGCGCCGGGAGTTCATCGAGCAGAACGCGCTGCGGGCGGCGAATATCGACGTGTGATGATGGTCGTCACCCACATCCGCGGTCCCGTGCCGCACCGCTGAAGAGCCTGAAAACGCCCGGTCACCCGGGCGTTTCTCATTGCAGGCGCAAGGTTGTGGCGAGCCCGCCGTTCGAGCACGGGCCGTCGGAGTATTCGGCTTCGCCCGATGGGCCGATGCACTTGGTCACCTTGACGGTGGGCGTTGCCACGCTGGGAGGCCCGACAGGGGCACCCTCCAGCGGAACGAGAGACGCGACGGGGAGGGCGGCCGGCCTCACAGGCCGCGCAGCTTCCTCGCGATCGCTCGTCACGGGCGGCTGGACGAACGCAGCCGGGACGCTCGCCTGAACCGGCGCGCGTGCCGCGCTTTCCCGTACCAGCCCCTGGAGGGTCGCATAGAACAGGAACATCGCCACGAGTGCCACCCCGAGGCACGGTGCCCAATACTGCGGCGGCCCCCAAGGCCCAAAGGACCGGCCAGGCCGTCCTCTCAGCGCCGCAGCCATGGCCAGCCCCCGGCCTGCAATGCGCCCGCCAACCGGGCGATCCCTCCGGTGCCGCTCGCCGCGCGCCCGATCAGCGCACCGCCGGCCGCACCGACGGCGATGCGCGCCAGCAACGAGCGGCTGCGGCCCGCCGCCAGCAGCAGCAAAACGCCGGCGCCCAGCACAGCGAGATGCTCACCGGGATAGTCGGCGCGCGCGGCATCCACTTTCCTGAAGTCGTCGATGGTCGATTGGAATGTCATGGCCGAAGCTCCTTGTTTGCGTTCAGCCGTTCTTAACCCGCGCCGCCATGTGCGGCTGTAGGCGCGCGCCATGCCCGCCGGCGGAATCCGTCCCGAAAACGCCGCAGACCGAGGCACATCAGGGTTTCCCTCAGGCTTGTCAGTAAAAGCACCGGCAATGCACGTCACAAGGCCGTCATCAGCTATGAAAACAATAGCATTCACCTCCAATCCGAAGATCGTTCCTCGTAAACGCTATATCTAGCCCGACTCTTGCTAAGCAAAATCCCCGACGGATTTCACGTCACGCAAGATCGAGGACCACACAGCAATGAACCCTACGCGTCTCCGCCGGCCCCTGGCCGCGCTGGTATTGGGCGGTACAGCAGCATTCCTCGGGGCCGTGACTTCAGCCCACGCGTTCTCGAACCCGCCCATCCAGGTGGCGCAGGGCATCGAATACATGTGCGGCGGCACCGCCAAGGACGAAGCCGCGTTCATGGAAATGGTGTCGCCGCGCTGGGCCGCGACCATCGATTTCGGCGTCAGCGACGGCAAGGGGGCAGGGGTGCCCGGCTTTCCCGCCAAGGCCCTCATTGAAGTACGCCAGAAATACACCGGCCAGGTTGTGATGGACGTGCAGTCGCAAGGCCCCTACATGCTGGCGCGCCTCAATCCGGGCGCCTATGACGTGAACGTGACACTCGGCGGCCTCACGCTGACGCAGTCGCTGGTGGTGATTGCCGGCATGCCGGCGCGTGCGTCGTTCGTGTGGCCCTCGAATTTCGACATGGCCTCGGTCGCGCCTTCGTTGCCACAGGCGCTGGCGCAGACGTCCACCGCCCGCTGAGCTTTTTTCCGGTCAGCCTTTCCTAAGCCGCGAACCGCACAGTGACGTCGTGGCTTCTCGCCACGACGACAAGGAAAGGATTCCGACCATGAGCACCCGTTTTCCATCATCGCGCGCGATGCGGCCGCTGGCGGCGGCTCTGTTCTGCGCCGCCGTTGTGCTCGGCGCGCTTTCGCCCGCCCAGGCGGCGGTGAACCCGCCGATCTACATGGCGCACGGTGTCGAATACATGAGCGGCGGCATAGGCAGCGACGAGGCCCAGCTGATGGAGACGGTGTCGCCGCGCTGGCCCGCCACCTTCGAATTCGCGGTCAAGGACAGCAAGGGCGCCGACTTCGCGGCCAACGTGCACGTGACGGTGCGCGACAGCAGCGGCACCGCACTGCTCGACAACGTGGTGTCGGGCGGCCCGTTCATGGTGGCGCGCCTCGATCCGGGCACCTATGAGGTCGAGGCCCGCATCGGCAGCCAGGTGCTGAAGCAACAGCTGCACGTGCTGCAGGGCGCGCCGGCCAAGGCGAGCTTCATCTGGCCGGCAGGCACCGACATGGCTTCGGCCGGCACGCGCACGGTGCAGTAACGCGGCGAAAGTGGGCGCCGGCACCGCGGCGGACCGGTACCGTTCTTGTGGGTCCGGCAGAGCCTTGAAGCCTGCTATCCGGGCGCATTGCGCTATAGAAAAAATAGCTATCGCCGCACTTCCCGGCGCCTTGAATGCGCGGCATGCGCCTTGCAGATGAGGTGTCCCGGGCAGTGCCCGATTTCATTGCCCCGATGCCGATCCGTCCCCTGAGCGCCCTGACCGCGCTGTTGCACGTCTATATCGCGCTGCGCCTGCTGCCCGCGCTGGCCGTGCTCACGCCCGCGTGGCCGCTGGCGCTGTTCGCGCTCGCGGTGTCGGCGGTCACGATTCCGCTGCCTTTCGTGTCGCGCCGCATCGGGCGCGACGCCGCCACGGGCGATGTGCTCAAGTGGATCGGCCTGATCGGCATGGGCTGGTTCTCGTCGATGTTCGTGCTCACGCTGCTGCGCGACGCTGGCCTGCTGCTCGCCTGGCTCGCAAGCGCGTTGGGCGGTGTGCCGGTGCAGTGGAATGTGCTGCAGCCATGGAGCGCGCTGGCCGTGCTGGCGATGGCCACGGCCACGTCGGCGATCGGTTTCCTCAATGCGCGCCGCACGGCCGGCGTGAAGCGGGTGGACGTGCCCATCCGCGGCCTGCCGCAGGCACTCGAAGGCTTCACGATCGCGCAGCTCAGCGACATCCACGTGGGTCCGACGATCCGGAACGCGTACATCCAGCGCATCGTCGATGCGGTGAATCGCCTGGGCGCGGACGCCATCGCGATCACCGGCGACCTGGTCGACGGCACCGTGCCGGAACTGCGCGAGCACATCGCGCCGCTGGCCGGTCTGCGTGCGCGCCACGGCACCTTCGTGGTCACGGGCAACCACGAGTACTACGCGGGCGCGCATGCCTGGATCGACGAGCTGCGCCGGCTGGGCCTGAAGGTGCTGCTCAACGAGCACGTGGTGCTGCAGACGCGCAACGTGCGCGGCGCGCAGACCGATGAAGAGCTCTTCGAAAGCGCGCTCGTACTCGCCGGCGTGACCGACTTCACTGCCGGGCACTTCGACGCGGCGCACGCCAGCGATCCGCACCTGGCGCTGCACGATGCGCCGCCGCTGGTGCACACGCGCGTGCTGCTTGCGCACCAGCCGCGCAGCGCGCCGCTGGCTGCGGCGGCCGGCTACCAGCTGCAGCTGTCTGGCCACACGCACGGCGGCCAGTTCTTTCCCTGGAACCTGTTCGTGCCGATGCAGCAGCCTTTCACGGCCGGCCTGCACCGCCTGCAGGACATGTGGGTGTACGTGAGCCGGGGCACCGGCTACTGGGGCCCGCCGAAGCGCTTTGGCGCGCCTTCCGAAATCACACTGCTGACGTTGGTGCCGGCGAAGTCCTGAAGAGCCTGCTCAGGATTCGAGTTCGGCCAGCCGGCGTGCGTTGGAGGTCGCCGCCGCGTGGATCGGCTCCAGGCCCTCGCGTGCGATGCGCGCCGCGATTGCCGGCAGCTGGCTCGCGGCATCGACCGTGCCTGCGGCCGATTGCACGAACGCATCGCCATGCGCGGCCGCCTGGGCCGGCGTGACGCTGCCCGCCAGCAAGAAGAAGGCCGTCGTGCCCTGGACCCATTGCTGCAGCACCCGGCTGGCGAGCGAGAAATGGCTGCTGTGCCACTGCTTCGCCATCGCGATGCCAGCCTCGCTCGCAGCCGCCAGCTTTTCCTGCCCCATGAGCTGGAATTCCGCGAGGTCGGCCGCACTGGGCGTGAGCCCGGCCTTGGCGATGCGCTCGGTGCGCATGCGGATCACGGAGCCGGACGACAGCAGCATCTCATGGGTCTTGAAGGCCAGGTCGAACCACTGCATGAGCGGATTGGCCAGGCGGGCGGCGGAGGTGAAGGAGGGCATGAGGGCAGTGCGCTGGAGGAGGTCGGACCACTATAGGCTTCGCCGGCCCGAAAATGCTGCAGTGCAACAAATCCGGCACTGCATTTTTATTGATCGGGTCCTACTTCCCGATGTGGAAATTACGTGCCGAGCGAATGCTGAACAGGGTTGAGATTGATGATGTCTTCCTGTTTCATGTCACTCATTACGGGCCGCATCATGAGATTTCGCGTCGCCACACCCCTCCGGGCCGCCCTGTTCACGGCCCTTTCGGCTCTTCCGGGCGCGGCGGCCCATGCATTCGAAGACAGCGCAACGGGCATGTACGTCGAGGGAGGCCGCGCCCCGCACGGGCAAATGGGCAGCGCCGATTCGGCCACGGTAGGCATGACCTTCCCATGGTCACCGCGCCAGCCGGTGCGCGAAGGCGCACTCTCGGGCTACTGGGATGTGTACCTGAGCAACTGGCATGCGCCGGCCCTCGGCAACGGCCCGCGCAACTACACGCAGATCGGCGCCATCTACACCTGGCGCTACCGCTTCGACCATGGCGACTCGCCCTGGTTTGCCGAAGGTGGCGTCGGCGGCAGCGTGATGGATCACGTCTACAGGACGCCCGACCGCAGCTTCAGCACCGCCTTCCAGTTCACTGAGGTGCTGGGCATCGGACGCAGCTTCGGCGAGCACGGCGCGCATGAACTGTCGCTGCGCGTGCAGCACTTCTCGAATGGCGGCATCAAGAAGCCGAACCCGGGCGAGACCTTCGTCCGGCTGCGCTACGCCTATCGCTTCTAGCGCCCCGCCATCCCCAGCCGCTTCGCTCTCGCCTCCGTCACCAGATAGCCCAGCGCGGCCACCATCAGCGGCAGCAGGTAGTACAGGCCGCGATAGGCCAGCAGCGCGCCGAGCAGCTGGGCTTCCGGCACCTCGTGCGACAGCAGCGCCACGAACACCGCCTCGAGCACGCCGAGCCCCGCCGGCACGTGCGTGACGACGCCGGCCACCGCCGCCACCAGCAGCACCGCGAGCACCTGCGGATAGCCGACCTGACCCTGCAGCAGGAACCAGATCACGCCGCCGATCAGCGACCAGTTGGTGCATGACATGGCGAGCTGCAGCAGCGCCATCGCCAGCCCCGGCGTCCTGAACGCATGGCCGCGCACGCGCCAGACGCGCCCCTTCGCCGCTGCGCACAGCACCAGGTAGGCCAGGGCCACCATCAGCAGCACCGCGCCGAGCATGCGCAGGTCCTCGTGGTCGAATTTCCAGCCGGGCGGCAGCCTCATCGGCCAGAAAAGGAATGCTGCACCGGCCACCACGAGGTAGCCGAGCCAGTTGGTCAGCATGCTGAAGCCGAGCACGCGAGTGATGGTCTCGTTCGCGAGGCCCAGGCGCGAATAGAGCCGGTAGCGGAAGGCCACGCCGCCCACCAGCGACCCGAGGTTGAGGTTGAAGGCGTAGCTGATGAAAGTCACGCCCATCACCGTGCCCGTGCCGAGCCGATGCCGCGTCAGGTGCCGGCCCAGCAGGTCGTAGGTGCTGTAGAGCGCGAAGCTGCAGGCCGCCAGCGCGCCGGCCGCAAGCAGCACGGCGGCAGGCAGCAAGCGGATCGCGTCGAACACCTCGTCCCAGTGGATGGTGCGCGCCTGCCGCACGAGCAGCCACGCGATCAGCGCGAAGAAGCCCCACGTCGCCGCGCGGCGAATCCAGGGCCACCAGCCGTGGTGGGAGAGGGCCATGGTGGTCATCGATTCGATGCGGCGCTCCCGCTCAGGCGGCCTCCGTCCGGGTGGCGCCGCCGGCCGGGTCGCTGCGGCCGCTGCCGCGCCGGCTCGCGAGGTCGGTGGCCTCGGCCGGCGTCAGGCGCGGCGCGTGTCGCGGCAGGCGGCCCAGCAGGGCCGGGTACCAGCGCAGGATGTGGAAGACGAAGAAGCTGCGCACCAGCCGCCAGCCGCTCCATTCGCTGGCGAGATCGGCCGCCTCCACCTGTTTGCAGCTGTGCTGCATCAGCCGGTCCATGCGCTCCCACAGCACCTGGTTGAAGGCCGCGTCGCGCACGATCACGTTGGCCTCGAGGTTCAGCGACAGGCTCAGCGGGTCGAGGTTGCTCGACCCCACGGTGCTCCACCTGTCGTCCATGAGCGCGACCTTGCCATGCAGCGGACGGTCGCAGTATTCGTAGATGCGCACGCCGGCATGCAGCAGGTGGTGGTAGAGCATGCTCGCGGCAGTCTTGACGATCGGCATGTCGGGCTCGCCCTGCAGGACGAGCCGCACGTCCACGCCGCGCCGCGCCGCGCGCCGCAATTCCTTGATGAGCAGGTAGCCCGGAAAGAAATACGCATTGGCGATCACGATGCGCTTGCGCGCCGCGCGGATGGCCGCACGGTACTGCCGCTCGATGTCGTTGGTGTGGCGCCGGTTGTCGCGCGTGACGAACATCGCATCGGCCTCGCCGGCGCGGACCTGGTTCACGGGCGGCGCCAGCTTCAGCCGGCGGCGGAACCAGCTCGCGCCCTTGCCGCCGAGCGCGATGGCGCGCAGCACGAACTGGTGGATCTCCCCCACGATCGGGCCCGCGAGTTCCACCGCATAGTCCTGCTTGGCCTTGGGTCCGAAATCGAGCAGGTGGTCCGCCGAATAGTTGATGCCGCCGACGAAGGCGCGCTCGCCGTCGACCACCACGATCTTGCGGTGCATGCGGCGGAACACGTTCAGCCGCTGGCCCATGAAGCGCTGACCCGGATCGAACACCCGCACCTTCACGCCGGCCGATGTCAGGCCCTCGATGAACTCGCGCGAGAGATCCGGCGAACCGAAGCCGTCGATCATCAGGTCGATCTTCACGCCACGCTGCGCCGCCTCGCGCATGGCGGCGTGCAGCTGCAGGCCGACCTTGTCCTCGAACAGGATGAAGGTCTCGGCGATCACCTCGCGCCGTGCCTTGCGGATGGCGTCGAACACGCGCGGGAAGAACTGCTCGCCGTTCTCCAGCAACTCGATGCGGTTGCCGCCGGTCCAGTGGTTGTTGTTGTTCCTGCTGCTCATGGCTCGCGCGCGCACTGCGCTCACAGGTCGATGTCCGCCACCAGCGGGGCGTGGTCCGACAGGTGCGACCACGGCCGGCGCGGCAGCACCACGGGCGCGTGCACGCCGGCATTGCGCACGTAGATGCGGTCCAACGGCAGCACGGGGAAGCGGGCGGGAAAGGTCCTGGCCGCGCGGCCGTTGGCATGCACGAACACTTCGCGCAGAGCGGCGCCTTTTTCCAGGATCTCGTGCGCGCGGCCGCGCCAGTCGTTGAAGTCGCCCGCCACGATCAGCGGCGCGTCGGCCGGCACCTCGTCGCGCACGATGTGGCAGAGCAGCTCGAGCTGCTGCTGCCGGTGCGCCTCGGCCAGCCCGAGGTGGGCGCAGACCGCGTGCACGTCGACGACACGGCCCGGCAGCCGCAGCACGCAATGCAGCAGCCCGCGCTTCTCGGGACCGCTCACGGACACGTCGTGGTTGCGGAAATGCACGATCGGGAATTTCGAGAGCAGCGCATTGCCGTGGTGGCCTTTCGGATACACCGCATTGCGCCCGTAGGCGAACTGCGGCCACATGGTGTCGGCCAGGAATTCGTAGTGCGGCGCTTCGGGCCAGTTGCTTACCCTGCGCGAATGGCGCGAATGGGTGCCGAGCACTTCCTGCAGGAACACCACGTCGGCGCCCACGGTGCGCACGGCGTCGCGCAGCTCCGGCAGGATGAACCGGCGGTTGAGCGCGGTGAAGCCCTTGTGGGTGTTCACCGTCATGACCTTGAGCGAGGTCGGCGCGGCCTGCGCGGACGCCGCGGCGTCTGGAATTGGAGAGGAGGACATCGTTGTGCAAGTTGTACGTTGCCGCGCCCCTCCTGACTGTAGGAACTCGCCACCTCCTTCCGCCCCCTTTCACGCGTGGGCGGCCGGCTCCTACAGGCAGGCCTGCCGCACCCCCACACGGTGGGAATTTCGCTGCTTCTACGGTGATTTTCGAGGGCTCGGAAAGCAGCCCGCGTTTCATCCTCGACACCGACACAAAGCCACAAGGAGCACATCCATGAAGCAAATCACTTTTCACGCCACGGTTCTCGCCGCGTTGCTGGGCATGGCCGGCATCGCGTCGGCACAGGCCACGTCCATTCCCGCCCAGCCCGACCCGTCGGTGGGCGGCGAAGCCAGCACCATGACGCCTGCCGGCGTCGCAAATCCGCCGCAGCGCCCCGATGCCTCGATGCCCATATCGCGCGAGGCGGTGAAGGCCGAGGCCCGTGTGCAAAACCGCAACAATGCCAACAGCGTGGTGCCCAAGGGCGAGGCGTCCACCACCGTCAACCACCAGCCCAACGCCATGCCGCAGCCGACCGGCGAGATGTCCCGCGCGGAGGTCAGCCAGACGGGGCGCAAGGTCAAGCCGCAGTTCGGCCAGAAGGGCGAACGCCCTGACGTGGTGACCAATCCGACGGACAAGACGGGCACGCCGCAGTAAAACCCGCCCGTCGATGAAAAAAGCCCGCAGCGCTTTCGCGTTGCGGGCTTTCATTCGATGGCGCCGTCACCGGCGCAGCGGGTGTGGATCAGCCCTTGGCAGGTGCCGGCGCACCGCGCTGGCCTTCATGGCCGCGATGGCCGTCGTGGTCGCCCCGGTGGCCGCCGAAGTGCACGGTCTCGGCGTCGAAGGTCTTCTGCTGCTCGGGCGTCAGCGCAGCGTAGAAAGTCTTCGTGGCTTCGGCGCGCTTGGCGAACATCGCGCTGCGTTCGGCACGGCGAGCCTCCATGCGCTCCAGGCGCTGCGGCGTGGTCAGCTTGGCGAACTCGGCACGGTCCATGTGCGGACGCGGACCGCCGGGCGGCTGCGTCGCGGCGGTGAAGGTGCTCCATGCGCCTTCCTGGGCCGCGGTGAGCTTGAGCTTGTCCTTCAGGGCGGCAAGACGCTTGGTGCGGCGCTCCTGCATGCGCTCCATGCGCTGGGCGGGGTCCATGCGCTTGTGCTGCGCCTTGGGCACCGCGGCGTTGTCGGCCTGGGCCACCGCGGCGGCGGGTGCGGCTGGGGTGGAGGCGGCCGGCGCTTGAGCGAACGCGCCCGAAGAGGCGAGGGCGGCCGAACCCAGCAGGCTGGCCCAGACGATGCGTTGGCGAAGAGAAATCATGAGAAGTGCTTCCTTTCGAAGAAGCCCGCCACCGATGGGCAGCAGGTGAGACGAAGTGTGGAAGCGCTCTGTATCGCCTCCGTTAGGCCGGCGTGAGCTTGCGTAAAGAATGATGTACAGCGAGCGCGAAAGCGGCCTGTTGGCGTGACTTTTTACTTGGGCCGGGGCCGCTTCAGCCCGCGGTCTGGCACCTGCAGCCTGCCGGCGCGCAGGTCGCCGACCGCCCGGGCGACGGCGCGCGCCACGTTGCGCACTTCTTCCTGCACGTCGGCATCGGCATCGAGCGCGTCGTGGCTGGTGGCGTAGGGTTCGTAGTAGCCGATGTAGCGATCGAGCAGCGCCTGCGTGCCGGCGTCGACCAGCCCCATCCAGTCGAGCCAGTCGACGAGGCTTCGGCGCACGCTTTCCACGCCTGCCACGTCGCCGTGCACCACCACGCCGTAGACGCGGCCGTCGAGGTGCTTGGGATAGCCCCAGCCTTCGAGTTCGAGCGCCTTGGCTTCCTCGGGATTCTTGCCATGCGTGCTGGTGGGGTCCGGGTTGCCGCCGTCGGCGCACACGAGGCGGTCGATCATGAGCTTCAGCGGACTCGCCGCCTGGTACCAGTGCGTGGGCGTGAGCAGGATCACGCCATGCGCGGACACCCAGCGTTCGTAGATCTCGTTCATCCAGTCGCCGGTCTGGCGCAGCGAATGGTTGGGATAGCAGCTGCAGGGCCAGTGGCACAGCGGCATGGCGGTTGAGACGCAGCCCTTGCAGGGGTGGATCTGCCGGCCGTACTCGGAAGCGAGCAGGCTCAGGTCGAGCAGGTCGGTCTCGATGCCGCTGCCGTCGAGCACCTCGCGCGCCAGTTCGGCCAGCCGCCATGTCTTGGAGACTTCGCCGGGGCAGGTGCCGTCGTTGCGCGGCGACCCGTTCACCAGCAGCACGCGCGAAGGCGTCTGCGGCAGGCCCCAGGCCAGCTGCGCCGCGTCGATGCGGGCCTTGGCTTCGAGCCAGTCGACGGACAGTTCGTAGTCCGGGTCCGCATAGCCGGGCCCCGCCCTGCGGGTGACGGGCGCCTTGCGGCCTTGCTCATAAGCTTCCCAGGCGATGAGTTCGATGCGCCGCAGCGACTCGGCCTCGGCCTGGAAGGCCGGGTCCTGGAAGGGCTGCATGAAGCGTTCGTGGAACTGGGCGCGTTGCAGCGTGGCCGGCGCCTGTCCTTTCCGGATCGTGGTGGGCATGAGCGCAATCTAGGGGGCCCATGCGGTGGCCGGAACCCTGCCCGATGCCGACTTTCGGTAGGCGGGCGACTACAGGTTCAGCCCAGCTTGCCGTTCTGGAAGTCGTGCACCGCCTGCTGGACCTGCTCCTGCGTGTTCATCACGAAAGGGCCGTACTGCGCGATGGGCTCGTGCAGCGGCTTGCCGGCAATGAGCAGCGCACGCGCGGGGCTGTGGTTGGTCGCGCCGGCACGCAGCACCACGCCGTCGCTGCCCGCGTCGTTGGCCAGGATCGCCATGCGCCGCGTCGGGACTTCGCTGCCCGCGATCCACAGCGATTCGCGGAACACGTAGACCAGCGCGTTGTGGTCGTACGGCAGCGGTTGCGCGAACTCCGCGCCCGGCGGCAGCGTGACGTCGAGGTACAGCGGCTCGGTGTGCTCGCGCCGCACCGCACCCTCGATGCCGTGGCTGGCGCCCGCGATCACGCGCACGTGCGCGCCGCCGGTGGTGGTGAATTCCGGGATCTCCTCGCTCTGGATGTCGCGATACCAGGGCTCGCGCATCTTGTCCCTGGCCGGCAGGTTGAGCCACAGCTGAAAGCCTTCCATCAGGCCTTCTTCCTGCTCGGGCAGTTCGCTGTGCACGAGGCCGCGGCCGGCGGTCATCCACTGCACGCCGCCGTTCTCCAGCAGGCCTTCGTGGCCGGCGCTGTCGCGGTGGCGCATGCGGCCGGCGATCATGTACGTGACGGTCTCGAATCCGCGGTGCGGATGGTTGGGAAAGCCGCCGATGTAGTCGCCCGGGTTGTCGCTGCCGAAGGCATCGAGCATCAGATAAGGGTCGAGCCGCTTCTGCAGCGGCTGCTGAAGCACGCGGGTGAGCTTGACGCCGTCGCCGTCGCTGGTGGAAACACCGGCCACGATGTGGTCGATGCCGCGCGGCGTGGCGACGGGATCGGTGGGATGGTTGGCGTGGTGGTTGGCGTTCGTCATCCGTCCATGGTGGCACTAACGCGCCCACCGCGCCACCCGCGGCCTGTCAGCGGGCGGCTTGACATGTCACGGCCACTGCTGGCGCTGCCAGTAGCAGTATTTCCACTGCGTTTCGAAGCCGGCGCGGCGATACAGCGACAGCGCCGCATGGTTTTGCGCATCGACCTGCAGGAACACCCGCTCGAAGCCACGTGCCGACGCGGCCTGCGCCAGCCCGGCCAGCACGCGTGCCGCCAGGCCCCGCCCCCGCTGCGCCCGCTCGGTGCGCATGCCGTGCACGCTGGCCCAGCCGTGCCCGAACGCCATCGCCCCCGCCGCCACCGTGCGGCCGCCTTCGCGCACGCTCGCATAGAGCGAGCCTTTGGCCCGCGACAGCATCCGCACGCGATGGGCCCCGTCCACCGGATCGAAGCCCTCGCCGAGGAACAGCGCCGACCAGGCGGCGTCGGGCGCGTGATCGACGTCGGCCAGCGCGCCGCCTGCGACCACCTGCCGCATGCGCTGCGCCGAGCCGACCTGCACGCAGGTCGGGCTGTCGTCGATGTAGTGGCGCCGCTCCAGCTCGGCGCGCAGGCCCTCGAAGCACGGTGCTTCGGCCAGCCGCAGCGCGGGCGTGACCTGGCGGCTGTCGTAGCGGTCCTCGATGCGGTCGAGCGTGCCGTGGTCGACCTCGCTGCGGTGCAGCGGCACGGCCGACCTGGCGCGTTTCACGGTGCCGCCGGCAAAGGGCAGCAGCCAGCCGTCGAGCTCCTCGGTCAGGTCGGGCGACACCGCCGCGATGGTGGCGCGCTCGATGGCTTCGATATCCGGGATGCCCAGGGGTGTGGTGTTCATTGTTTCGTGGCCTCCGGCGCCGTGAACTTCGCTGCGGCCACGCCCTTGAGCAGCGCTTCGCGCTGGTTCCGGCTGATCCCGCGGACACCCTCGGCAATCCACTTGATGCGGTCGGCGTCGACGTGGCCATCCTGCCGCCATTGTTCGAGCACGGCCTGCGGCTTGTGCAGCATGGCGGCGAGCCACACTGCCTGTGCCGGCTCGAGCGTGCGCGCGCTGCGCTTGAAGTAGCGGCGCGCCGCGGCCTCGGCGCCGCAGGCGTTGCCGCCCCACGGCGCGTTGTCCAGGTACAGCTGCAGGATGCGGGCCTTGCCCAGCGTCTGCTCCATCTCGACCGCGTAGAGCAGCTCGCGCAGCTTGCGCTCGGCGGTGCGGTCGCTGCCCGTCACCAGCAGCTTGGCCAGCTGCTGCGTGATCGTGCTGCCGCCGCGCCGGATCTGGCCGGGCTTCTGGTTGTTGTCGATCGACGCGAGGATCTCGGTCAGGTCGTAGCCGTTGTGGGTGAAGAAGCGCTGGTCTTCGGCGGCGATGACGGCACGCGCCAGCCAGCTGTCGTTGGCAAGCCTGGCCGACGGTCCGCAGCTGGTGCGCGCGTTGAGCATAGCCTCGGTGCCCAGCCCTTCGACGGTGAACTGGCTGATGACGGGCTGCACGGCGAAGGTGGCCTCGGGCAGTACGAGCTGGCCTCGCAGCGCGAGCGTGCCGCCGATGCGCGCGCGCTGCAGCTCGGGCAGCTGGGGCACCAGTACCGCGTACCAGCGCTCGATGGGCGCATCCTGCACGCTGGCGTTGAGCTGCAGGTTCTTCAGCGTGACCTTGCCGTCCCAATGGCCCTGCAGCCGGGTGGTGTCGGTGCTCTGGGGCGTGGCTTCGAAGGTGCCATTCAGCGTGTTGCCGTCGCGCTTCACGGTGGCGAGCAGGCGCTCGATCCTGATCGGCTGGGTGCCGAGCGCCGGCACGTCGGCGCTGCAAGGCGCGCATTGCATCTCCAGCAGCTCGCCGGCCGGCTTCCAGGCGAAGCGCACGGTGCCGAAGCGGGTGTCCAGCGAACGCCCGTCGAGATGCGGCGCGAACCACGGCGAGGTGGCCACGCGCACGGCCGTCGGAACGCCGATCTCGAAACTCAGCGGCCCCGCCTTCACCGTGGTGCTCCATTCGCCGGCGGCCGGCGCGAGCGCCAGCTTGGCTATCAGGAAGATAGCCACGCAGGCCGTAATGACCAGGGCCAGCAGGCCGAAAAGCACGAATCGCAGGGTCTTCTTCACAGGCACGTTCTCAGATCGGTCTCGCCACGGTGACAGCTTGCCACGGCCCATGGGATTGGCCGCTGGCCGCTGCCCAGTACCAGCTTGAAGTGTCTGTGAAAGCGGTGCCCCGGGCATCGACGATGCGCTCGCAAACGCGGATTTTTTGCGCTCCGTGCCGTTGCGCAACAAAACAGCGCCACAACCGTTCCTGCGCATCGCGTTCCAGGCGCGCCTGTTCGATGCGATAGCCCAGCGCGCGGTAGCAGTCCGCTGCCGGATGCAGCATGCGCGTGGGCTGCGTCACCTCGCGCATCACCAGCGTCTGCGTGCCGTCGGTCATGCGGCCGATGGCGCCGGGGAAGCGGTCGGCGAAACGCTGTTCCACGTCGCTCAGGGCCAGCGGGCGCAACGGAGCGCCGTCCCATTCACTCGGCCATTCACGCGGCACGGCGGCGGCGACCGGTTCGGCCGGCGTACGCACCGCCGCGGCGGCCGACCACAGCACGCACAGCAGCATTGCCAGCGCGAAGGCGGCCTTGTGGCCGATGCGATTGATGAAATGGTTCGCAAACCAGCGCTCAAAGAACGGTGTCGACATGGCGGCCTCCCTGGGTGGTGATCAGGCCCGGGATGGGCAGTTCGGCCGGTTCGGGCACGGGTCGTGCCGGCACCATGAGGCGGGCGATGGCGCCGCACACCACGGCCAGCACCAGCAGGCCCAGCGTGTTGTGCGCCCAGGGTGCGAGCGGATGGCCCGCGCCTTCCAAGGCGATCAGCACGCTGTTGCGCACGATGTTCCCGGCCAACACGAGGAGGCTGACCATCGGCAGCCGGCGCAGGAAGGCCCGGTCGCTGCGCGACGCCCACAGCGCGACCGCGCAGGCCGTGAAGTAGCCGAGCCACACCATCTGCACGCCGGAGCAGGGCGCATCGACGACCACGAGCCGGCCGTCGACCACCAGGCTCGCTCCTTCACGCGCCACCTCGAAAGCGGGCGCAAGCAGCCAGCGGCTGGCCTCGGCCGTCACCACGCGCAGCGGATAGCCGGCATAGAACTGCAGCGACGACAGCAGCGGCAGCGCGAGCACCGACAGGCCAGCCACCGGCAGCGCAGCCACGCGGCGCGGCAGGAAAGCGAGCAGCCCGCACGCCAGCGACAGCACGGCCACCAGCCCCGCCGCGAGCGGCGGCAGCGCGGGCATGAAGCCGAGCCCGGTGCGCAGCAGCGTCGCGAGCACGGTGCCCGCGCCCGCCAGCGCGAGCCAGCCCAGGCGCGGCGAGGCGCGCAGTTCGCGCCGGCGGCTCCAGGCCAGGGCGGCGAGCGCGACCAGCGCCAGCAGCCCCATGGGATCGTCGGAGCCGTCGCGCATGCGCTGTGCCATCCAGGCCCAGGTCGGCATCAGCGCGACGAGCTGCAGCCCGAGCCAGCCTGCGGCCGGCGTGCGGTCGATGTGGATGCCCCAGTCCACGATGCGCGGGTGGCGGTGGGCGAGCGTTGCCAGAGACATTTTTTCTTTCTCGATGGATCAGGCGGTAAGGCGGCGGGCGTCGTTGCGGCGCGCGCGGCGGCGCAGCATGGCCAGCATCGACAGCACGACGGCGATGGCGCCCAGCGATTCGGGCTCGGGCGTGCTCGGCACCTCGGCGCCCAGTGCAAGGTCGCTCACGCCTTGCGGCAGCGGCAGCGGCTGGTTCACGTCCACGCTGTTCTGCGGCGCCGCATTGCGCACCACCTTGTCGACGGCGATGAAGCTCGTGTACTGCGTGAGCAGGCTGTACTTCAAGCCGAGTTCGGTAATGCGTTCCTTGAAGGCCACGCCGCCTTCCAGCGTTTCCTGGTCGCTCAGGCTCTGGATGCGGTGGCGGGCCCACAGCGTGCGCAGTGCGGCCGTGTCATGGCGGGTGCGCTCGTCGATGCGCACTTCCTGGCGGTAGGGCCCATTGGCGCTGCGGCCTTCGATGATCACGCGGCCCTTGGCTTCGCCGCGCCACTTGCCGAACACGATCACCGGGCGCTCGCCGAGCACGTCGGGCAGCGCCTGCGGCTCCACGTCGTACACGTCGAGCCCGCCGAAGGTGGCCTTCACGCTGGTGAGCACCGGCGCCTCGACCATGCGGCGAAAGCGCGCGGCCTGCTCGGGCGCCTGCACCGGGTCGGTGATGATGAAGGGCTCGCCCATGCCGGCGCGCGCAATGCCTTCCATCAGGCTGCGGTTGACCGACGAGCCGATGCCGAAGGCGAACACATTGGCCTTCGAGAGGTTGTTGCGCACCAGCTCGAAGGCTTCGCGCTCGACCGTCACGTAGCCGTCGGTCACCACCACCACGGTGCGCGACACGCTGTCTTCCTTCGGTTCGGCGTACACGCGCTTGAGCGCCGGAATGAGTTCAGTGCTGCCGCTGCCGCTGTAGTTCTGGATGGTGGCCAGCGCCTGCTCGATGTTGGCGCGCGTGGCCGGCACCGACTTCGGCGAGAGCATCCTGTTGCTGCCCGAGAACAGCAGCACGTTGAAGGTGTCGCTCGGCCGCAGGCCGCCGATCAGGCGTTCGAGCACCGTCTTCGCGGTGTCGAGCGGAAAGCCGTGCATCGAGCCCGAGATGTCGACCACGAAGATGTAGTCGCGCGGCGAAATCGCGCTGGCGGCCACGGCCTTGGGAGGCTCGACCATGGCGAGGAAGAAGTTCTCGGCGCTTCCATCCGAGTTTTGTCCCTGGCCCTTGTAGAGCATCAGGCCCGATTCGATTTTTTCACCCGCCAGGCGGTAGTCGAGCACGAAGTCGCGGTTGTCGGCGGGGCGGCCGTCGGCGGTGAGCACGATGTCGGCGTGCTGGTCTTCGTCGCTCTTCTTCACGTCGATGGCGTGCGTGGCCGAGCGGATTTCCTTCAGGCCCATCGGCGTGTCGATGCTGGCCTTGAGCTTGAAGCTGGTGTTGGGCGCCACGCCCGCGGCCAGCGTCGGTTGCGCGACCCATTTCGCTTGCGCGTTCTCCGACTGCGGGCTGTTGTAGCGCGGCCCGACCACGGTCGGGAACACGAACTGGTAGTTGCCCGACTGCGGCACCAGCAGCTCGGTGTAGCGCAGCTCCACCTTCACATCGTCGCCCGGCAGGATGTTGGCGACGTTCATCTGGAACACGTTGGGCAGGTGCTGCTCGAGCAGCGCGGCGGTCTTGCCTTCCTTCTTCGCCGTGTCGTACTCGATCTGTGCCTGCTGCTTCTCGCGGATCTGCGCGGTGATGAGCCGGTCGGCCAGGCGCACGTTGAGGCCGCTCACGGCGGCCTTGGTCGAGCCGGGAAACACGTATTTCGCCTCGATGGCGCGCTGGCCCTCGTTGCGGTAGGTCTGCGTGACCGTCACGTCGGCGATCACGCCCGAGATCTTCACCGAGACCTCGGTGCCCTTCAGAGGCAGGCGGTCGACCGAGGGGTCGTCGCTCTTCACGAAGAAATAGGGGCTCTCGGTCTTCAGGCGCGCTCCGGCGGGCGCTTCCTGCGCATGCGCCGGGCGCACGCCCGTGGCGATGAAGCCCGCAGCCGCCAGGCTCACGGTGGCGAGCCAGAGCCAGCGGCCGGGACGTGGGGTGGTGTGGGCATCCATGGCGGGGTTCCTTGTCCGTGCGAACTTGCACAGCCGCAACTGTCGGCACCGCACGAGAAGGCAGTTGGAAGGCGCGTTGAAGTCGAACGGCGCCATCGGCCGCTGTGTGAAGTCTGTGTGAAGCGAGGCGGCGCGCACGCTTCACACGGCCTTCGGGTCGCGCGGCGAGCATCGCGGCTTCGCTACAGACGAGGAGAGAAGAAAATGCTTCAGTTGTTCAAGGCCGTGCTGAATTCCATGCTGGCCAAGGTCGCCGGCCTGTTGTTCCTGCTGCTGCTCCTGTGCATTCCGCTGGGGGAGATCCAATCGCTCAACCGCGGCCGCGGCGAGAGCCAGCGCGAAGCGGCCGACGAGCTCGCCGCCACCTATGCCGGGCGCCAGACGATGGTCGGCCCGCTGCTGCTGGTGCCGTACGTGGAGCGCTGGATGGAGCCGCTGCGCAACGCGCAAGGCAAGGTGATCGGCCAGGAGCCGCGCAGCAAGGAAATGGCCCACGTGGTGTTCCCGGACAAGCTGCACATCGAGGGCTCGATGGCGCCGCAGGAACGCTATCGCGGCATCTTCAGGATTCCGTTCTACACACTCAGCGCCACGCTCACCGGTGGCTTCGCGGCCTTCGACCCGAAAGCCGTGGCGCACAGCGAGGTCGATTCGAAGATCGAATTCAAGGCGCCCTTCATCGCCTTCAACGTGAGCGACCTGCGCGGCCTCGACGGTTCGCCAGCGATGACGATGGGCGGCGAGGCGCTGCGTTTCAGGCAGCGCGTGCCGGGCCTGGCCGATAGCGCCTGGTTTGCCGACGGCATCCACGCACCGGTCACGGGCGCGGCGCTCACCGCATGGCAGGCCGGTACGCCGGTTTCTTTCGACATGAAGCTCGGCCTGGTCGGGCAGGACACACTCGCCATCGCGCCCATCGCCGAGGAAACGACTGCGCACCTGAGTTCGCCCTGGGCGCACCCCAGCTTCGGCGGGCGTTTTCTCGCAGCCGAGCGCAGCGTGACGCCACAGGGCTTCGACGCGCACTGGCGCGTGTCTTCGCTCGTGACTTCGGCGCGCGAACAGGTGCGCGCGGGTCTCTCGGCCCGCGGCGGTCCCGCCGACGACAACGCCGCCGCCGCAGTTGTTGCCACCGCCGCGCACCGCAACACAGGTCCGCTGCAGACCTTCGACGTGTCGCTCGCGCAGCCGATCAACGTCTATTCGATGAGCACGCGCGCCGGCAAGTACGGCGTACTGTTCATCGGGCTGGTGCTGATGGCCGCCTTCATGTTCGAGCTGTTCCGCAAGCTGCGCCTGCACCCGATTCAGTACGGGCTGGTCGGCCTGTCGATCGCGCTGTTCTTCCTGCTGCTGCTCGCGCTCTCCGAGAAATTCGCGTTCTGGATGGCCTACGCGGGCGCCGCCGCGGCGAGCGTCGCCCTGCTGGCCGTGTACTTCAGCGCAGTGCTCGGAGGCTGGCGGCGCGGCCTGTCGTTCGGCGCCTTCGTTGCGCTGCTCTATGGCGCGCTCTACGGCCTGCTGGCTTCCGAAAGCAACGCGCTGCTGCTGGGTGCGCTGCTGATCTTCGGCATGCTGGCGGTGCTGATGCTGGTCACGCGCAAGGTCGACTGGTATGCGCTCTCTCGCCGCGTGGAACCGGCTTCGGTCGCGGCACCCGAAGCGCAGGCGCCATGAAGCTGCAGAGGGCGCGCGGCCGGAAACCGTTTCAAGACGTGTCGAAACATTCGGATGCCGCGATCATGCCGGGCCATGTCATCCTTGCGGAACTCGACGCCGAATATCCGGTCTCTTTCTCGCGCAAAATCGTGCAACAGGTGATTCGAGGCGAATGGGGCTGTCAGGGCCTGCTCGTCACCGACGATTTCACGATGGGCGCGGCCTGCAACCGCGGTCTCTGCGATGCCACCGTCCGCGCCCTTGGCGCCAGGGTGGACCTGTTGCCGATCGCCTTCGACCAAGACAAGTATTTCGATGCCATGCATTGCGCGCAGCAGGCGGCGCAGTGCGGCGCGCTCGACCTCTGGAACGCAGCAGCGCGCGGCGGCTCCAACCTTTCGCCAGCCAGTAGCCAATTCCTATGTTCAAACGCTCAAGCCCCCAACCTTCCGACGACGACAGCGCGGCGCCGGTCGATCCCCGCCACCGCTGGAAACGCATTGCCGGCTGGGGCGCCATCGGGGTGGGCTCCGGCGCGCTCGTGGTGCTGGTCGCGGCCATCGTCGCGGTGGTTGCCATCTACCCGAAGCTGCCCGATGTCTCGGAGCTTTCCGACTACCGCCCCAAGCTGCCGCTGCGCGTGTACTCGACCGAGGGCCAGCTGATCGGCGAGTTCGGTGAAGAGCGCCGCAACCTCACGCCCTTCGCCAGCATTCCGAAGGTCATGAAGGACGCTGTGCTGGCCGTTGAAGACGCACGCTTCTACGACCACGGCGGGGTGGACTACAAGGGCTTCCTGCGCGCCGCGGTCGCCAGCCTGAAGGGTGGCCGCAAGCAGGGCGCATCGACCATCACGATGCAGGTGGCGCGCAACGTGTACCTGAGTTCCGAACGGACGATGAGCCGCAAGACCTACGAGATCCTGCTGGCGCTGCGGCTCGAACGGCAGCTCACCAAGGACCAGATCCTCGAGATCTACCTGAACCAGATCTACCTCGGCAACCGTGCCTACGGCTTTGCCGCCGCCGCCGAAACCTACTTCGGCAAGCCGCTGCAGAACGTCACCGTCGCCGAAGCCGCGATGCTGGCCGGCCTGCCGAAGGCACCCGGCGCCAACAACCCGGTGGCCAACCCGCGCCGCGCGCGGGCGCGCCAGCTGTATGTGATCGACCGCATGCACGAAACCGGCTTCATCACCGCCGAGCAGGCCGCCGAAGCCAAGAAGGAAGAACTCCACCTGCGCGACGCCGGCGACCCGAACCGCCTGCATGCCGAATACGTGGCCGAGACGGTGCGCCAGATGATGTACGCGCAGTACGGCGACAGCATCTACACCAGCGGCATGAAGGTCTACACCTCGCTCGTGGCGGCCGACCAGGCCGCGGCCTACCGGTCGCTGCGCAAGGGCATCATGGACTACGAACGGCGCCAGCCTTATCGCGGCCCGGAGAAGTTCGTCGACCTGCCGACCGAGCAGAAGGAAGTCGACGAGGCCGTGGACGACGCGCTCGCCGAGCATCCCGACAACGGCGACGTGGTGGCTGCCGTGGTGCTCGACGCGAACGCCAAGGAAATCAGCGCCGTGCGCGCCAATGGCGAAACCATCCAGATTACTGGCGATGGCCTGAAGCCCGCGCAGTCCGGCCTTGCCGCGAAGGCGCCGCCCAACATCAAGATCCGCCGCGGCGCCGTGATCCGCGTGGCGAAGACGCCGAAGAACACCTGGGAAATCACGCAGCTGCCGGAAGTCGAAGGCGCCTTCATCGGCATGGACCCGCGCAGCGGCGCCATCAAGGCGCTGGTGGGCGGTTTCGATTTCGGCAAGAACAAGTTCAACCACGTCACGCAGGCCTGGCGCCAGCCGGGCTCGAGCTTCAAGCCCTTCATCTATTCGGCCGCACTCGAAAAGGGCTTCACGCCCGCCACCGTAGTGAACGACGCGCCGCTGTACTTCGATGCCGCCGCCAACGGCGGCCAGCCGTGGGAGCCGAAGAACTTCGAGGGCACCTACGAAGGCCCGATGCCGCTGCGCACCGCGCTGATGAAATCGAAGAACCTCGTCACTCTGCGCGTGCTGCAGTCGATCGGCGCGCCCTATGCGCAGGACTGGGTCACCAAGTTCGGCTTCGACAAGGACAAGCATCCCGCCAACCTGCCGATGGGCCTGGGTGCCGGTTCCGTCACGCCGATGCAGATGGCGGTGGGCTACTCGGTGTTTGCCAACGGCGGCTATCGCGTCAATCCGTACCTCGTCACGCGCGTCACCGACCTGAGGGACAAGGTCATCATGGAAACCGAAGCGCCGGTGCTCGACGAAACACGCCGCGCCATTCCGCAACGCAACGCTTTCATCATGGACTCGCTGCTGCAGAGCGTGGTGAAGAGCGGCACCGGCTTCAAGGCCCACCAGGCGCTGAAGCGCGACGACCTCTATGGCAAGACCGGCACCACCAATGATTCCTTCGACACCTGGTTCGCGGGTTTCCAGCCGACCATGGTCGGCATCGCGTGGATCGGCTACGACACGCCGCGCCAACTCGGCGTGCGCGGCGAAACCGGCGGCAGCCTGAGCCTGCCGATCTGGATCGGCTACATGCAGACAGCACTGCAGGGCGTGCCCGTGACGCAGCCGGCCGAACCGGCGGGCGTGGTGAACGTCGACGGCGAGTGGTACTTCGACGATTTCACGCCGGGCCACAGCGTGGCGAGCCTGGGCCTGGAGAACAGCGAGACGCCGCCACCGCCGGCCGAAGAACTCACGGGTGCGCCAATCGGGGCGCCGCCGCCGCCCGAGGAGCGCAACAAGATCCTCGATTTCTTCCGCTAGAAGTCGAAGCGGAAAAAGCGAAGGCGGGTCGCGGTGCCTACACTCGGTGCTGCTTCCCGCCTTCTCTTTTTTTCTCCACGCATACATGGAAATTCTTACTCTGGTGGCGCTTTTTGCCACCGGCTTCTACATCCTCAAGTCCAGGGAACAGCGCCTGCGCATCGCACTGCTGGCCAGCCACCTCGGCCGCCACCAGATCGAGAAGCTGATGGAAAGCCTCACCTCCGGCTACATGCGCTGCCTCGGCGAAGACGACGCCGAGCGCCGCCAGCAGATCTGGCACTTGCTGGACGCCACCGAGGAAAAGCTCTCCGCCCAGTTCGACAGCTTCGCCGCCGAGTTCTCGCGCTTGCCCGAAGCTGTCACGCGCGTGAGCAAACTGCCGGTTGCCATTCCGATGTTCACCCACTTCTTTCCGGCCGCGACCTTCGACATGCGGCAGGCCCTGCTGATCCACGCGAGCGGCATCGCCGGCGTCATGCGCAACGAAGCCGGCCGTACGCCCAAGTCGAAGGCCTTCACCATGTCGGCCGAGCTGTTCCTGATGCAGCACACCTGCCACTGGTACTGCCGCTCGAAGACGGTGGCGTCGGCACGCATGATCGCGCAGCACCAGACGCAGTATCTGCAGGCGCTCGGGGCGGTGAGCCCGGAGACGCGCCGTGCGTACAGCGCGCTGATCGGCCGTCCCGCGGCTCAATGATTTGACAGCAGCGGCAGCGTGAGCGTCGCCACGGCCCCGCCGCGCGACGCATTGCCGAGCTCGATGCGGCCGCGGTGCAATGCCGCGATCTCCTTCACGAACGCCAGCCCCAGCCCCGTGCTCTTCTTCTGGCTGTGCGGCCTGGCGAGCGAATAGAACTTCTCGAAGACCTTTTCCTGCGCGTACTCCGGAATGCCCGGACCACGGTCGCGCACGCTCACGCGGGCGAGCTTCGACGTGGTTTCCAGCGTGAGCAGCACTTCGCTGTCGCGCGGTGAAAAATCGATGGCGTTGTCCAGCAGGTTGCTGATCGCGCGGCGCAGCAGGAACGGGTCGCCTTCCGTGCGGGCTTCGTCGCGGATGTTCACGAGCAATTTGATGTTGCGCCTTGCAGCCGCTGGCTGCGCGCTGATGGCGATGTCGTCGATCAGCGAAGCCAGCGCCACCGGCTCGGTGCGGTCCAGCGTGCGCCGCGTCTCGAGCGCAGTGAGCTCCATCATGCGGTCGACGATTTCCTGGATGCGTTGCGTCTCGCCTTCGATATTCTTCAGGAAGCGTTCGCGCTCGGCATGCGGCATCGACGGCTCCTGCAGCAGCTCGGCCGCGCCGCGGATGGCGGAGAGTGGACTCTTCACCTCGTGCGTGAAGGTCTGCACGTAGTCGGCCACGTAGTTGCGGCCGGTCAGCGCATCGCGCATCTCGCTGAAGCCGGTACGCACGCCGTCGACCGCGCGCCGTGCCATGCGCGCCAGGCTCAGGCTGCGCTGTGCGCGCACCCAGGTCCAGTAGTCGCGGATCAGGCCGAAGGGGCGCACCAGCCACACAGAAACGATGAGCGTGAGCAGCAGCAGTGCGAGCGCCGAACCGACGCCGACCCAGATGGTGCGCACGCGTGCGTCTTCCACGAACTGGCCGAAGCTCTGCACCGGCTTGCCGACGCTGACCATGCCGACGATCTCGTTGTTCCAGCGAATGGGTGCGCCCACGTACATGACCGAAGTGCGCGGATCGCCATCGACGTCGCGCGAAGTACGTGCGCCGTACAGGCCGGCGAGCGTGCGGCTCACGTCGCTCCACTGCGAATAGTCGGCGCCAAGGTGTCTGCCGAGCGAATCGAACATCACACGCCCGCTGCGGTCGGTGACGTAGACGCGCAGCTCGACGCGGCTCTTGTGCAGGTTGTAGATCTGCGCCGAGAACTCGCGCGCGTAGACGGTGCGGAACAGCGGCTCGAGCCGTGCGGTGTTGATGGCCCCGGCAATCACATCCTGCTCGACCAGGCTTGCCACGAGCTGGGAGGTCTCGACCAGCGATTCCTCGGCCGACTCACGGTAGCGCGGATCGATGTCGGAAACAACGCGATAGAGGAGGAAGGCGATGCCCGCCGTGTAGATCAGCAGGATGCCGATGAAGATGCGCGTGCGTCTTGTCACGACGCCTTGGTCGGCAGTTCTTCGTTCAGTGCGTAGCCGGTGCCGCGCAGCGTGCGGATCGGCTCGACTTCGGGCGCGATCGCCTTGAGCTTGGCGCGCAGGGTCTTGACGTGCGCGTCGACCGTCCGGTCGAAGCTGTCGCTGGAATCGTCCCAGACCAGTTCGAGCAGTTCGTCGCGCGTGAAGACGCGCCCCGGGCGCTGCACCAGCAGTCTCAGCAGGCCGTATTCGTAGCGCGAGAGCTCGAGCACGCGGCCGTAATAGCGGATCTGCATGCGCTCGTGGTCGAGCGAGAAGGGCATTGCGGGTGCTTGAGGGCTCTCAGGAGGCGTCTGGGCCGGAATTTGATGGGGCACCCCATGGTTTGCAACCGCGGCTGTTGCCGGGGCTCCTGCGCCGTTTCTCGCGCTGCGCCGCAGGATGGTCCGCACGCGGGCGACGAGTTCGCGCGGCGAGAACGGCTTGGCGATGTAGTCGTCCGCGCCCAGTTCGAGGCCCACCACGCGGTCTATCTCGTCGCTGCGGGCGGTCAGGAACACCATCGGCACCTCCGGGCCGCCCATGGCCTGGTTCAGCGCCTGGAGGCGCTTGAAGAGTTCGAAACCGTTGAGATCGGGCAACCCGATGTCCAGGATGGCCAGGGCCGGCGCCTCCTGCGCGAACTGGGCAATGGCTTCCTCGGCCGTGGCACACCACACCGGCGTGAATCCGTCGCTTTTCAGGACGTACTGCAGCGTGTCGGCGATGCCCGATTCGTCTTCGGCGATCAGGATCCGGGGTTTGAAGCTCATCCGCGGATGTTAGCGAGGGGAAGCGCCGGGAGGACCGGTTTGGACCGGAGGCGCCGTGGACCGGCGCGGCCGTTCGCGGCTTTTTTTTCGGGCGCAGCTTTCCCCTTTCCCATCTTCTTATTCTTCTTATTCAAATTAGTAGTAGTAGATAAGGGTCGCCCACTTCTGTGGACATGCCGCTTTTTTCGTTATGCGACAAGCACTTGTCATACCTCTGTCACTGTGCGCAGCCGCGCTTCGGGTTTGTACCCGGCATATGAACAACATGGGGTACCCGCTCCGGCCTGTGGATAACCGATGCCTTGTTCAAAAAATGTCCCCAGAGTTGTCCTTTGACGCACTCCGGAAAATCTGCGAAAGGCGGTTTCCGGCGCGAGAAATCCATTGCTGAAAATTTGGGCAAACTGTTTATTTCCCTTGTAAATCAATGACTTGCCGAACCCCTACACAGAAGTGCCGACGTTATCCACAGAGTTGCCCAAGGTTTGTGGGGAGAACCGGCGGCGGAACCTTCGCCAGCCATGGCGACCGAACCGGATCCTTCATATTGCGAAATTTCGTACAAATGACACCTTCAGAAACAAAGTCGATAGTTACCCTGTCGCTGCTGGCTGCCTTTGTCGACGGCGAGAAGCACGAGCGCGAGCGCGCCGAGATCAAGCGGATTGCCGAGGGCCTGTCGCAGGCCGACGGCCTGAACCTGCCGACGCTCTACCAGGACGTGCTGATGAAGCGCGTGTCGCTGGCTTCGGTGGCCGGGGAGCTGAAAAGCACCGAGTCGAGGCAGCTGGCCTACGAGATGGCGGTGTGCGTGTGCGATGCCGACGGCACGCAGTCGGAGGCCGAGCGGATGTTCCTGGCGGACGTGCGAACTTCGCTGGGGCTGGATGCTTCGGCGGCCGCGTTCTCGCAGCGCGCGGAAGACATCGCGGCGGTGCCCGTGGCTACCGCCGCTGGGGGCAGCGCCGTGGCGGCGCCCGGTACGCCGGACAGCGCCGAGCTCGACAAGTCGATCCTCAATGCCGCCATCCTCAACGGCGCGCTGGAACTGCTGCCCGAGACGCTCTCGACCATGGCGATCATTCCGCTGCAGATGAAGCTGGTCTACCGCATCGGCCAGTCGTACGGCTACCAGCTCGACAGCGGTCACGTGAAGGATTTCCTGGCGACTGTCGGCGTGGGCCTGACCTCGCAGTACCTGGAGCAGGCCGGTCGCAAGCTCCTCGGCGGATTGCTCGGCAAGGTCGGCGGTGGCTTGCTGCGCGGGCTGGGCAACCAGGCCGTGAGCTCGGGGATGAGCTTCGCCTCGACCTATGCACTGGGCCATGTGGCCAAGCGCTACTACGCCGGCGGCCGGACCCTTTCGACGCAGATGCTGAAGGACGCGTTCTCGGGCGTGGTGAAGGAAGGGCAGAGCCTGCAGACGCAGTACCTGCCGGCGATCCAGGAAAAGGCCCGCACGCTGGATGCGGGCAAGGTTCTTTCGCTGGTGCGGGGCGCCTGATCTAGACCTTGCTCAGGTCATCGAGGATGGGGCAATCCGGTCTGGCGTCGCCGTGGCAGCAGTGCACCAGGTGGGCCAACGTGTTGCGCATGGATTGCATGTCCGCAATGCGCTGCTCAAGTTCGCCGAGGTGCTTCTCGGCGATGCGCTTCACGCTGGCGCTCGTGCGTCGGCGGTTGTGCCACAGCCCGACGAGTTCGGCGATTTCTTCCATTGAAAACCCGAGGTCGCGCGAGCGCTTGATGAAGCGCAGCGTGTGGATGTCGGCATCGCCGTATTGGCGATAGCCGCTTTCGGTGCGCGCCACCGCCGGCAGCAGGCCCAGCCCTTCGTAGTGGCGGACCATGCGGGCCGACACGCCGGAGCGCTGCGCCGCTTCGCCGATGGCGACGTGGCCCGCGCTCATTGAACGGCGTAGCCCGCGTTCTCGATCGCGGCGACGATGTCCTTGCGCGGCTGTTCGCTCAGCACGTCGACATGGCCGGTCTCGAGGTCGACCGTCACCTGTGCTTCGGGGTCCACCGTTTGCACCGCGTTCTGCACCGCGCTCACGCAGTGGCCGCAGCTCATGCCCGTGACCTGGAATTTCTGGCTCATCGTGATGGCTCCTTGGAAGTGATGGAAGTATGTGAGACGCAAGTTTGAACCCTCTCACGATGTCAATGTCCAGCATAGGGACACTGGATCTGCCGCTTGACCTTGCCATCGTGTGAGGCTTTAGCCTCGGGGCATGGAAAATCTGCAATCTCCTCCAATGACGCTGGACCTCTCGGTCGGCGGCATGACCTGCGCCTCGTGCGTGATGCGCGTCGAGCGCGCGCTCAAGAATGTACCGGGCGTGCAGGACGTGAGCGTGAATCTCGCGACCGAGTCGGCCCGCGTGGTCACGAGCGGCAACGAAGGCATGGACGTTCGCCTGCGCCGCGCCGTGCGCGCCGCCGGCTACGAACCGCGGGCGGCAAGCACCGCGGCCGACGAAGCCGCTGCGCTGTCGCCCTGGCACGGTTTCGGCCCGGTCGCTGTGGGCCTGGCACTGTCGATCCCATTGCTGGCGCCCATGCTCGGTGATCCTTTCGGGCAGGACTGGATGCTGCCGCCATGGTTGCAGCTGCTGCTCGCGACACCGGTGCAGTTCTGGCTGGGCGCACGCTTCTATCGCGCTGGCTGGCATGCGGCGAAAGCGCGCACCGGCAACATGGACCTGCTGGTGGCTCTCGGCACCAGCGCGGCCTTCGGCCTGTCGCTCTGGCTCTGGTGGCGCGCGGCGACCGGCGAGCATGCGGGCCATGGCGAGATGCCGCACCTGTACTTCGAGGCTTCGGCGGTGGTGATCACGCTGGTGCTGCTCGGCAAGTGGCTGGAGGCGCGCGCCAAGCGCCAGGCCACGTCAGCGATCCGCGCGTTGCAGCAGCTGCGGCCCGAAGTGGCGCACCTGGTGGGCGCGCGCGGCAAGGAAAGCGACGTGCCGCTGGCCGAGGTGATGGTGGGCGACCGCCTCGCGGTGCGGCCCGGCGAGCGCGTGCCGGCCGACGCTCGGGTGATCGAGGGGCAGTCCGAAGTCGATGAATCGATGCTCACCGGCGAGCCGCTGCCGGTGGCCAAGGGACCGGGCGATGCGTTGACCGGCGGCGCCGTCAATGGCGACGGGCGCATGGTCATCGAAGTGAGCGCGGTCGGCGCCGAGAGCGTGCTCGCGCGCATCATCCGGCTGGTCGAAGACGCACAGGCTGCGAAGGCGCCGATCCAGCGGCTGGTGGACAAGGTGGCGGCCGTGTTCGTGCCGGTGGTGCTGGTGATTGCGCTCGTCACGTTCGCTGGCTGGATGATGGCGGGCGCAGGCATCGAGACCGCATTGATCCACGCCGTGGCCGTGCTCGTCATTGCCTGTCCATGTGCGCTGGGCCTTGCGACGCCGGTCGCGGTGATGGCAGGCACGGGCGTGGCGGCACGGCACGGCATTCTGATCAAGGATGCGCGTGCATTGGAAATTGCGCACCGCGTCGATACCGTCGCGTTCGACAAGACAGGCACGTTGACGGTGGGCCGGCCGGTGTTGACTGCGCTGGTACCGGCGGCGGGTATTCGGGCAACCGAAGACCAACTGCTGGCAACTGCCGCCAGCTTGCAAAGCGGCAGCGAGCATCCGCTGGCCAAGGCCGTGCTGGCCGCCGCAGCGCAGCGCAACCTGCAGCCGCGCGCATTGAGCGCGATGCAGGCGATGCCGGGCCGGGGTGTGCGCGGCGATGTCGATGGCGTCACCTGGGCCATCGCCAGCCTGCGCTGGTGCCGCGAACTCGACGCGATGCCCGAAGCCGCCGATGTCGACGGCCTGCAGGCGCAAGGTGCCACCGTGTCTGCATTGCTACGCTTCGATGAGGCGGGCGCCGCGCATCTACAGGCATTGCTCGCTTTCGCCGACGAGCCCAAGCCGCAAGCCGCCGAAGCCATTCGCACGCTGCATGCGCGTGGCCTGCGCGTGGTGATGATCTCGGGCGACAACCTGCGCGCGGCCCAGGCCATGGCCGCACGGCTCGGCATCGCGGCCGAAGACGTGCGTGCCGACGTGCTGCCCGCCGACAAGGCGGCGCAGGTTGGTGCGCTGAGGAAGAACGGACACGTCGTAGCGATGGTCGGCGACGGCGCCAACGACGCGCCCGCGCTGGCAGCGGCCGATGTGGGCATCGCGATGGCGCCTTCGGGCGGCGGCACCGACGTGGCGATGGAAGCAGCCGGCATCACGCTGATGCGCGGCGACCTCGCGCTGGTGGCGCAGGCCTTCGAGCTTTCGGGCCGCACGGTCGCGAAGATCCGGCAGAACCTGTTCTGGGCCTTCGCCTACAACGTGGCCGGCATCCCGCTTGCGGCCTTCGGCCTGTTGAGCCCGGTGGTGGCCGGTGCTGCCATGGCGTTGTCGAGCGTGAGCGTGATGGCCAATGCGCTACTGCTGCGGCGCTGGAGGGCCTGAGGCTTGCCGCTCAGTCGATCAGCAGCGCCATGACGTGATCGTCGATGGCCTGCGCATCGCCGGCGCGCTTGTAGAACTTGCGCAAGGTGCCTTCGCGTTCGAAGCCGAGTTTTTCGTAGAAGCGCATCGCAGGTGCGTTGTCGCTTTCGACGAAGAGTTCGATGCGCCTGATGCCGATGGCCTTCAGTGCGTCGATGCCTTCGCTCACCATGGCGAGCGCGACGCCCTGGCCGTGAAATGCGGGATCGACCGCGAGCGTGCCCAGGCAGGCCACGTGCCGCACCCGGCCCGGGTAGCGCGTGGCCCGGTAGAAACCGGCGATGCGCCCCTCGCGCTCGTAGACGTAGAAGTTGCGGCCGTCGAGCAGTTCCTGGTAGATGGCGCGGAAGTCCTCGATCGGCATCGGGTCGTAGCCCAGGAAGGGCACGACCTTCTCGTGCATGTAGAGGGCGAAGACCGTGTCGATGTCTTCATGTGTGGCCAGCCTGCGCATGATGGGTGCCTTGCAACGATGAAGGCGCCGAGCATAGCGGGGGCGAGCGGATGTCCATCAGGTGAAGAGCAGCACCGCAGACATCGCCAGCAGCGCCGCCTGCGCGCACCAGGCCCAGCGCAGCCGAAGCTGCGAATCGAGCACCGCGCCGATGGACCAGAAGCCGCCGACCGCCAGCAGGAGCAGCGTCAGCCCGGTGTGGAACGCGAGGTCGTCGGCGCGCCAGAGAAAGGCCAGCGTCACGCCGACCCAGCATGCGAAGTGGAGGGCGGCCGACGCGACCTGCGGGCGCGTCAGCGCGGGGGCGTGGATGTGCATGGCTTCTTCCAGCGAAAAAGGCGCTTCCGGAAACCGCGCCGCGACATCGGTCGGCCGCCAGCCCGGGGGCTTGAACCACACGGCGATCTTGTCCCGCCAGCGCTTCGTATGCCGTGCGTCGCGCAGCAGCGGCACATAGGGGCCGAGGATCGCGCGCATCGGGTCGAAGCTCGCGAGCGCCTTGCGCGTGCCGTAGACGCAGCGTTCGGTTTCCTCGGCGAAGGTGCCGAACATCCGGTCCCACACCACGAGCATGCCGCCGTAGTTGCGGTCCAAATAGCCGTCGTTCACCGCGTGGTGCACGCGATGGTTCGAGGGCGACGAGAACACGCGGTCGAACCAGCCGAGCTTGCCGATGTGCTCGGTGTGGATCCAGAACTGGTAGACCAGCACGATGAGTCCCGCCAGCCCGAACTGCTCGGGCGGCACGCCCACCACCGCCATCGGCAGGTAGAAGGACCAGCCCAGGAAGACCACGGTGCTTTCCTGGCGCAGCGCGGTGGAAAAATTGAAATGCTGGCTCTGGTGGTGCACCGAGTGCGCGGCCCAGAACACGGCCGACTCGTGGCCCGCGCGATGCAGCCAGTAGTCGAAGAAGTCGAACAACAGCACGGCGGCGATCCAGCCTGCGGCGCTGTCCCAGAAGCCGGGCCGGGTCCAGATCGCGACCAGCGGATAGACCATGGCGTAGAGCCCGATCTGGAACAGCTGCGTGCACACCGCGAGTGCCTGGCTCAGCAGCCCCTGGCTCAGGCTGCCGAGCGTGTCGCTGAAGCGGTAGGTGTTGCGCCGCTGGAGCCAGCCCCAGGCGAACTCGCAGGCCATGAGCAGCGCGAACACAGGCACGACGAAAACGACCAGCCGGTGCACCGCGTTCGTTTTTTCAGAGAGTGTTCAGCGAATCTTCAGCGTTCGCACGCGCGGCCGGCCACGATGACGGCGTTGGTGCCGCCGAAGGCGAAGGAGTTGGACAGCGCATAGCGGATGCCCTTGGCCTCGCGCGCCTCGCCCTGCACGAAATCGAGGTCGAATGTGGCGTCGGGCGTCTGCAGGTTGGCGATGGGCGGCAGCGCCTCGCGCGCCAGTGCGCGCAGCGCGGCGATGAGTTCGATGGCACCGCCGCCGCCGAGCACGTGGCCGTGGATCGCCTTGGTCGCGCTGACCGGCGTGGCCCTGCCGAACACTTCGCGGATCGATGCGGCCTCGGCTGCATCGCCGGCCGAGGTGGCCGTGCCGTGTGCGTTGATGTGGCCGACGTCCGAGGCCTCGATGCCCGCGTCGCGCAGCGCAGCGCGCATCGCGCGCACCTGGCCCGCGGTGTCGGGGTTGGTGATGTGCGTGCCGTCGCAGTTGGTGGCGTAGCCCGCGAGCACGAAGGGCGCGACTTCGGCGCCGCGTGCGGCCGCATGCGCTTCGGATTCGAGCACCAGCGCGGCCGCGCCTTCACCGATGGCGAAGCCCGCGCGGTCGCCCGAGAACGGACGGCAAGCCGAGGAGGGCGCATCGGCCGGCGGCGGCGCCATCACGCGCATTGCGTTCCAGCTGGCCATCACGCCGGGCGTGAGCATGGCGTCGTGGCCGCCGACGATGGCCACGTCGATCCAGCCGCCGCGGATGGCGCGCATCGCCTCGCCGACGGCCACGGCCGAGGAGGCGCAGGCACAGGCGTAGGCAATGGCCGAACCGCGTGCGCCGAAGTGCAGCGCGAGCTCGGCCACGGCGGCGTTGGGCATCACGGTGAGCACGGTGGTCGGACGCATGCGGCGCTGTTCGCCGTAGAGCGCGCTGGTGGTGTTGTCGAAGGTGCCGGCGCCGGCGAGGCCGCTGCCCCAGAAGATGCCGAGGCGGTCGCGGTCGATGGTGTCGAGGTCGATCTTTGCTTCCAGCGCCGCGTCCTGCGCCGCAGCCAGGGCCATGGCGGTGCCCCGGTCCAGCGGCAGGCGGGAGGTGCTGCGCATGCCATTCGAATCGAAGTCGCAGGCGGCGACGGCGAGCGCCATCGGGTCCATGCCCTCGATCTCCAGCGTTTGCGCACGCACGGCCGAGCGGCCCGCGAACAACGCCTCGTCGAAGGCCTCGATGGTGCGGCCAATGGGCGTGACGAAACCGATGCCGCTCACGCGCACCGGCGCCGAGGCGGCGCGTGTGGCCGAAGCGGCGAGCACGGCGTGGGCGGCGCCGCTGCTCATGCGGCCGCTTCGGCGGGCTGGACGGCGGCCGCGGGGGCGCTCTCGGCGTCGATCACGTCGCACAGGCGTTCCAGCGTGATGCCGGCTTCGCGCGGGTCGAGGCGGTCTTCGGGAATGCGCAGGTGGAAGGCGTCCTCGACGGCGAAGACGAACTCCATCAGCGCGAGCGAGTCGAGGCCGAGGTCCGACAGCGCGGTGGCCGGCGAGATGGCCGAGCGCTCGATGCGGAAGTCGGTCTCGAGGATCGCCGCGATGCTGTTGAAGGTGGGCGAAGCGGAAGAAGACATGGAGATGCTTTCCTTTCAGGCGTGTCGAACGAGGTCAGGCGTACAGCGGATGCTCTGGCGTCGTGCCATGCGCCACGGCATCGGCGAACGATACCGTTTCGCGTACCACCTGCTGGCGGTCGTTGTCTATCGTGATCATGTGGTAGCTGTTGGCGACCACGACGGTGCGGAAGTCGCGGCAGCGCAGGCCGCGCGCGAGGATGTCGAGGTTGGCCACGCTGGCCACCTCGTCCTGCTGGGCATGCAGCGCGAGCACGTTGCCGCATTGCACGCCGTTGAGGTTGCGCCGCACGTGGCGTATGAGCCGGTCGTGCTCGCGCAGATGTCCCACGCCGATGACGGAACTTCCGGCGCGCGAAACCTTGCGATGGCGCAGCTCGCGCTCGATCCAGGCGCGCACGCGCTCGTTCTTCACGCCGTAGGGCGGGCGCTCGCGGTATTGCCAGAACCGGCCGAGCGGCGTGTAGAAGGCCAGCGGCAGCAGGAATTGCGTGCGCGGGATGGCCCAGCCGTCGAAGCGCAGCGTGGTCGACATGAGCACCAGCGCATCGACGTCGCTGCCGCAGCGGATGGCCGCGCCGAGCGCGAGCGAGGCGCCGGCGGAAATGCCGACCAGCATCACGCGGTCGTGCTGCGTGCGCAGCGCCTTCACATGGGCCTGGATGGCGTCGAGCCAGCGTTCGTACGGCGCGGCGCGCTGCAGCGGCGCAGCGGCATCGAACGAATAACCCTCGATCGACAGCGGGTGCACCGGGTAGCCGCGGCTGCGCAGTGCGGACTGCACGGTCAGCAGCTCGTCAGGCGTGCTGCATAAACCATGCAGCAGGACCACGGCGGTGCGCTGCACTTGCGGAGGCACAAGGCTCAACAGATCGGAGGGTTCACGCGCACTCATCGTGTGGTGCCAGCCATGAAAATGGCCCGTGTTTCATCGTGCTGTCGTATGCTCATGCGGCGTTTATCGCTTGGAGCGACTGACCGGCCGCTGACCCGTCGTTCGCGAGGCAGATTACCCCCCAACCATTCAAACACCATGCGAATTCTGCTTGTCGAAGACGACGCCGTTTTGCGCGACGTGATGGTGCGCAGCCTCGCGGATGCCGGCCATCGCGTCGACGTTTCGACCAACGTCGAGGACGCCGACCACCTGTGGCGTGTGCAGCCCTTCGATGCCGTGCTGCTCGACCTCAACCTGCCGGCCACCGCAAGCCCGACCAGCGGCCTCGCGAGCGGCCTCAACGCGCTGCGGCAGGCGCGCGCGCGGGGCGACCGCACGCCGGTGCTGGTGCTCACGGCGCGCGGGCGTACCGAAGAACGCATCGCGGGCCTCGACGCGGGTGCCGACGACTACCTCGGCAAGCCCTTCGACCTGGCCGAGGTCGAAGCGCGCCTGCGTGCGCTGGTGCGCCGCGCGAAGGGTACCGAAGACCTCGTGCTGCTGGGCCAGCTGAAGCTCGACCGCAAGGCACGCCGCTTCTCGACCGCGAGCGGTCCGCTCGACCTGCCGGCACGCGAGTTCGAGGTGCTGTGGGAACTCATGAGTCCGCCGGGCCGCACCGTGAGCAAGCGGGCGCTGTCCGACAAGCTCTCGAGCTTCGACGAATCGCTGGGCGACAACGCGCTCGAGGCCTTCATCTCGCGCCTGCGCAAGAAGCTGCAGGGCTCGGGCGCGAGCATCCGCACGCTGCGCGGCATCGGCTACCTGCTCGAAGCCGAGGTGTGATCCGCGCGTGACCGAACAGACGACAGAACCGCAGCCCTCGGCCGTTCGTGCGCCATCGCTCACGCGGCGCGTGCTGCGCAACGTGCTGGTGCCGCTGGCGCTCACGTGGATGGTCGGTGCGGTCATCGCGCTGGTCATCGCCAACTATTTTTCCGAGCAGGCCTTCGACCGCGGCATGCTCGACGACGCTTATGCGCTGTCGGCCAACGTGCAGGCGGGCGAACGCGGCATCGAGCTGCTGCTGACGCCGCGCGAGGTGGCCACCGTGCTTTTCGACCAGGTCGACAAGGTGTACTTCGCGGTCCAGCGGCTCGACGGCACGCTGATCTCCGGGCAGCCGGGCCTGCAGGCGCCGTTGCCGGCGGACGGGGCGCGCTACCGCTTCGCCGACATCAACTACGAGGGCAGCGTGCTGCGCGCCGTGGTGCTCGAGCACGACGCCGAGCCCGACATCAGCATGCCGTACCGCGTGGTGATCGCGCAGACCACGCTGAGCCGGACCGCACTGGTGCGGCAGTTGCTGGGCTACGCGCTGGCGCCGCAGATCGTGCTGCTCATCCTGCTGGCCATCTGGCTCTGGTACGGCATCCGCAGCGACCTGCGGCCGCTCGGCGACCTGCAGCGCGCGCTCGACCGGCGCGACGTGCGCGACCTGTCGCCGGTGGCGGTGGCGCAGACCTCGCGCGAGATCCAGCGCCTGGGCAACGCGGTCAACTCGCTGTTCGAGCGGCTCGGCCACAGCGTGCAGGCGCAGCGCGAGTTCGTGGGCAACGTGGCGCACGAACTGCGCACGCCGCTGGCGGGCATCCGCGCGCTGGCCGAGTACGGGCTGGCGCAGCACGACACCAATGTGTGGCGCGAGCAGCTGGAGCGCGTCTCGGAACGGCAGGCGCGCGCCAGCCACCTGATCGACCAGCTGCTGGCGCTGGCGCTGGCCGAGGAGGCGCGTACCGAGCTCAAGCGCGTGCCGGTGCGGCTCGACGTGCTGGCCGAGCAGACGGTGCTGCGGCACCTTGCGCGCGCCGACGCGCGTGGTGTCGACCTGGGCGCGCGGGGCCTCGACGACGGCGTGGTCGTGCAAGCCAACGAGGCGCTGGTCGAAGGCATCCTCGACAACCTGATCGACAACGCGCTGCGCTATGGCGGGCGCACCATCACGGTCGAGCTCGCGGGCCACACGCTGAGTGTGATCGACGACGGGCCGGGCATTCCGCTGGAGGCGCAGCGCGACCTGATGCAGCGCTGGGCGCAGGGTCCGGCCGGCGAGAAGCTGGGGCAGGGCTCGGGACTGGGGCTGTCGATCGTGGCGCGCTATGCCGAGCTGCTGGGCGCCGAGCTGAGGCTCGAAGCGGCGGAGCCCACTGGCTTGCGCGTCAGCGTGGCATTCGGCGAAGCGGGCTGAAGCGCCGGCAAGCTAGAGCGGCGTACCCTGGTGGAACGCCATGCGCCAGCGGCCATGCCGGCGCTTCCACAGAGAGCTGCGCAGCGAGTCCGCTGCAGGCCGCTGCGCAATGGCTTGGCGGTGCGCGCGGTAGGTGACCAGTGCCACGTCGGGTGCCACGCGCAGCACGCGAAAGTCCGACATCGTGCGTGCCGAAAAGGCCTCGCCACGCAGCGCATCGATGATGGCATCCCGCGTCCAGACCGCGCCGGAGACGCCAAGTTCGTGGAAGTCGTCGTCGAGCAGTTCTTCGAGTTTCGCGGCGCTCGCGCGCACCTCGCGAAGATGCAGTGCGCCTTCGAGTTCGAACAGCAGCGCCTCGAGGTTCCCGGCCGGCGCGGCCTCGTAGAGTTCGAGCGGAAGACCGTCGGGATCGGCGAAGAAGGTGAAGCGGCGGCCCGTGTATTCGTCGATGCGCAGCGGCTCGACCGCGATGCCTTGCGATGCGAGTTCATCGGCCGCAGCCTGCACGTCGTGCACTTCGAACGACAGGTGGCGCAGCCCTTGCGCTTCGGGCCGCGTGGGTCGCGCGGGCGCACCGGGAAAGGAAAAGAGTTCGATCTGCGAGCCGTCGGGCAGGGCGAGGTCGAGCTTGTACGAGTCGCGCGCGGCGCGATGGTTTTCGGCGACCACGCGCAGGCCGAGCACCTCGGTGTAGAAGTGCTTCGACACCACGTAGTCGGCGCAGATGATGGCGGCGTGGTGAATGCGGTCGAGTTGCATCGGAAGGATCAATTCAAAGGCTTGCGCAGGAACACGCGGGCTGTGCGGCGATCAGGTCGATCAGAAAGCCTTTGTCGGCGGGGCTCATGCGCCGATTTCCACCTCGCCCTCGATCTCGACCGGGATGTTGAACGGCAGCTCCGCCATGCCCACCGCACTGCGGGCATGCGCGCCGATGTCGGGGCCGAACAATTCGAGGATCAGGTCGGAGAAGCCGTTGATGACGGCGGGCTGCCTGTCGAAGCCGGGTGCGCTCGCGACCATGCCGAACACGCGCGTCCACGCGGTGATGCGGTCGAGGTCGCCGAGGGCGCGCTGCAGGCTGCCGAGCATCGCGAGTGCCGTGAGGCGCGCGGCTGCGCAGCCCTGCTCGACGTTCAGTTCGCGGCCCAGCTTGCCGAGCGGTGCGGCGATGGTGCCATCGGCGTTGAGCGGACCGTGGCCGGAGATCAACGCGCGGCGGCCGACGACGCGCACGAACTGGAAGGGGAGGATGACGCCGGCCGGCGGGATCGCAGGCGGCGGCAGCACGAGGCCGAGCGAGGCCAGTCGTTGCGCAATGAGGGCCATGGCATTTCTCTCCTGTCGGCGGATGACGGCGGATGGATGGGTCCGCCGCATCTTGCCATGGCCCCGTACCACGGCGTGGCTCAGGCCAGTGCCGGATAGTCCGTGTAGCCCTTCGCGCCGCCGCCGTACATGGTGGCCTTGTCGAGCTCGTTGAGCGGCGCGTTTTCGCGCAGGCGGCGCACGAGGTCGGGGTTCGAGATGAAGGGCTTGCCGAAGGCCACGAGGTCATCGCCTTCCTTCAGCGCTTCCTCGGCCAGCGGTCGGTCATAGCCGTTGTTGACCATCCATGCGCCCTTGCCGCCGGCTTGGCGGTACGCGGCCTTGAGGGCCTCGTAGTCGAAGGGGCGGTCTTCGATTTCGCGCGGGCCGCCGGTGGCGCCTTCGATGATGTGGATGTAGGCCAGGTCGAGCGCGGCGAGCTGCTTCACCACGTAGGTGAACAGCGGCTGCGGGTTGCTGTCGTGCGCGTCGTTGGCAGGCGTCACGGGCGACAGGCGGATGCCGGTCTTGCCGCCGCCGACGGCGTCGACCACGGCGCGCGCGGATTCGAGCAGCAGGCGGGCGCGGTTCTCGATGCTGCCGCCGTAGTCGTCGGTGCGCTTGTTGCTGCCGTCCTTCAGGAACTGGTCGAGCAGGTAGCCGTTGGCACCGTGAAGTTCCACGCCGTCGAAGCCGGCGGTCTCGACCGCGCTGCGTGCAGCCACCGCATAGGCGTGCACGATGCCGGGCAGCTCGCCCGCATCCAGCGCGCGCGGTTCGGAGGTCTCGACGAAGGTCGGCACGCCGTCCTTGATGAGCACGGTCTTGGTCCTGGCGGTGATGGCCGAGGGGGCGACGGGCTTGCCGCCACCGGGTTGCAGTTCGCTGTGCGAGACGCGGCCCACGTGCCACAGCTGCACCACGATCTTGCCGCCCTTGGCGTGCACGGCGTCGGTCACGCGCTTCCAGCCGTCGAGCTGTTCCGTGCCGTAGAGGCCGGGCACGTCGGCGTAGCCCTGGCCCTGGTGGCTGATGGCGGTGGCTTCGGTGATGAGCAGGCCGGCGCTGGCGCGCTGGGCGTAGTAGGTGGCGGCGAGGTCGGGCGGGATCGCATTCGGCGAGCGGTTGCGCGTGAGCGGCGCCATGACGATGCGGTTGGCGAGCTTCAGGTCGCCGGCCTGGATGGGGTCGAAGAGGTTGGACATCGTGCGATCAATGGCAGAGTTGGAACAGGCGCAAGGCTAAGCGCCCGGCCTCAACCCTGCTGTCGCACGGTTGTCCCGAATGGTGCTAGAGAAGCAGCGCCAGCAGTGCCGGGCTCACGCGCAGCGGCATGGCGAGCAGGATCTGACCCATGCCCTTGCCGAGCGGGTCGTTGCGCAGCGAGGCCATGCCGCCGCCGCCCAGCGCCTGTTCGCAGACGAAGTTGAAGGCATCGATGCCCGGCACCTCGTAGCGCGTGACGCGGCCCTTGACAAGGTGTGCGAGCCATTCGGCCACGCGCGCCTCGGTGAGCTGTTCGCGCAGCAGCGGCAGCAGGGCGGGGTGGCGTGCGATGACGCCGACGTTCGAGGTGTCGCCCTTGTCGCCGCTGCGCGCCCATGCGAGGCGCAGCAGCGTCACTTCGACGGCGTCCGCGGGCACAGGTGCTTCATGCGTTTCCGTGGCTCTGGCAGGCTGTGAAACGGACCCGGCGTGCGGCGCAGGCGCTGTGGCGCGGGGCACGTCGATGCACACGCCGTCGATGCCGACGCGAGCCTCGACCTGCGACTTGTCGAGCAGGAATGCGTACTGCCGGATCGATGGGGAGACCGAGGCGCGCCCGCCGCCCGCGCCGGTGGTGCCGGGCGCCCACGAGGTGCCGGCCGGCGCGACCTCGCGCGCGAACAGTTCCAGGGCTTCCTTGCGCGAATGCGTCACCGCGAGCCGCAGCACAGCTTCGCGCGTCTGCAGGGCCCGAGCATGCGGGCCGTAGCATGACTCCGCGCCGAGTACTTCGAGCAGTGCGCCGCTGTAGGGGCCGAATCCCTGCTGCGAGAACAGCGCACCCGTGCGCGCGAGGATCGCCTCGCCCGTGCGCCTGGCCTTGGCCACCGCATCGAAGCCGACGATGGTGAGCTGCGCCGCGGCTTTGAAGCCGTCGACATAAGTGGCGCAGACCTTGTAGCTCGCGGTCGGCGCACGCCCGCGCGCGCCGTGCACGCGCACGCGGTGTTCGCCGGCCTGCTCGATGCGCACCTGCGTGAAGTCGGCCACCACGTCGGGCAGCAGGTAAGCCGCGGGATCGCCGATCTCGTAGAGCATCTGCTCACCCACCACCGCGGGCGTGAGCTTGCCGCCGGTGTCAGCGGGCTTGGTGACGACGAAGCTGCCGTCGGCGCTGCATTCGACGATGGGGTAGCCGATATTGGGCCAATCGGGCACGGTGTCCCAGTCGGTGTGCAGGCCGCCGGTGGCCTGGCAGCCGCATTCGATGATGTGGCCCGCGAGGCTGCCGGCCGCGAGCAGGTCGAAGTCGCCCGGCTGCCAATTGAATTCGTGCATGAGCACGCCGAGCGTGACGGCCGAGTCGACGCAACGCCCGGTGATGACGACCTGCGCGCCCGCATCGAGCGCGGCCTGGATCGGCCGTGCGCCCAGATAGGCGTTGGCAGTGAGCACGCGTTCGGGCAAGGCGGCGCCGCTCTGCAGCTCGCGCACGGGCGGCTGCGACTGGCGCAGCTGCGGCAGCAGCGGGGACACGTCGTCGCCGCTCACCACAGCGATCTTCAGCGCGATGCCCTGTTCGGCGGCCAGCGCCGCGAGCGCATCGGCGCAGCCCTGCGGGTTCACGCCGCCGGCGTTGCTCACCACGCGGATGCCTTGTTTCACGACGTCCTTCAGCACGGCCTTCATCGCGACGGAGACGAAGTCGGTGGCATAGCCCAGCTCGGGCTTCTTGAGCCGCGCGCCCGCGAGGATCGACATGGTGAGTTCGGCAAGGTAGTCGAACACGAGGTAGTCGACCTGCCCGCTGCCCACGAGCTGCGGCGCGCCCACGCTGCTGTCGCCCCAGAAGCCGGAGGCGCCGCCGATGCGGACGGTGCGTTCGTTGCCGCTGTTCATCGGCCGCTCCATTGCGGCTTGCGCTTCTCGCGGAAGGCGAGTTGTCCCTCGGCCGCATCTTCGGTGAGTGCGAACAGGCCGATCTGGCTTTCGGTGAAGGCCATCGATTCCTCGAAGGCCATCGCCTCGATCTTCTTCATCGTGTAGAGGCCGCGCCGGATGGCGGCGGGCGACTTGTCGAGCATGCGGCCGAGCAGCCAGTCGACGCTTTCGTCGACGTCGTCGCTCACGCGGTTCACGAGCCGCAGTTCGAGCGCCTGCGCGGCGGTGATGGGTTCGCCGGTGATGCACATCTCGGCCAGCACCCGGCGCGGCAGCAGGCCGCCGAGCACGCTGAGCACCTGCGCAGGAAAGAGGCCGACCTTCACCTCGGGCAGGCCGAACACGGCCTGGCTGCTGGCCACCGCCATGTCGCACATCGCCATGATCCCCATGCCGCCCGCCATGCAGGCGCCGTTGACGCGGGCTATCAGCGGCACGGTCGACTGGCGTGCCTGGCGGAACAGGTTGGCGATGTTCTGGTAAGGCGCGGCATAGTCGAACTTGAAGGAAGTGCCGCTGTGCAGGTCGGCGCCTGCGCAGAAGGCGCGTGTGCCGGCGCCGGTGATGACCACGGCGCGCACGGCGTTGTCGCTGTTGGCGCGGGCAAGAGCGTCCGACAGCCGCGCGACCACCGCGCCGTTGATCGCATTTCGGCGCTCTTCCCGGTCGATGGTGAGCCACATGACGGGCCCTCGCATCTCTTCGCGCAGTTCGGGAGGGGTCTTCTCGGGCATGGTGGAGATTCCTTCTTCGGTCTTCTGAAGCCTTCCCGTAGCGTGCGCCATAAAAAAAGCCGCATCGTGCGGCTTGTGGCTGAAGCGATGCGGGTTTTCCCTAGGAGGAGCCTCGCTCGCTTCGTTGCTTCTGCACGCTTTCGCGTGCTTCGGCTTACTTCAGGAGGCCTTCGGCCTTCATCGCTTCCTGTACGGCGGGCCGGGCACCCACGCGTGCGTGCCAGGCCAGCAGGTTGGGAAAGTCAGAGATGTCGACGCCGGTCGGCTTGGTCCAATTGGTGACGGTGAACAGGTAGCCGTCGGCCACGCTGAAATGATCGCCCATCAGGAACGGCTTGCTGGCCAGTTCGCCGTCGAGCCACTGGAAGCGCGACTTGAGCTTGTCCTTGAAGATGCCCTTGGCTTCTTCGGGCATGCCCGGGTTGAACAGGGGGCTGAAGCCCTTGTGCACTTCGGTGCCGATGAAGGTCAGCCACTCCTGCAGGCGGTAGCGTTGCATGGTGCCGGCGGCCGGCGCGAGGTTCTTGGTGGGGGCGAGGTCGGCGATGTACTGGAGGATGGCCGGGCCTTCGCGCAGGCGGGCGCCGTCGTCGAGTTCGAGCATCGGCACGTAGCCCAGCGGATTGATGCCGTAGTAGTCGGTGCCGTCCTGCAGCTTGTGGCTCTTGGTGCTGGCCAGTACCGGCTCGAAGGCGAGGCCTGCCTCGTGCAGCGCGATGTGAGGGGAGAGCGAGCAGGCGCCTGGCGAGTAATACAGCTTCATTCGAAAAAACTCCAATGGATGACGGAGGTTGATTTTGTGGGAGACCGCAGCGGATGCTAGCGGGTTTGGCAACCTCGCGTTCTTGTCCTACGGCGGCTCGCGCGCGGTGACCATCGAGCGTATCGACCGCTCTTCTAAGCTCCGCGGCACGGTGGCATGAGGCTGCCGGAAGGAGTTTCCGAATGTTGAAGTACGCGATCATTTTTGCGGGCATCTCCCTTGTGGCCGCGTTGCTGGGCTTTGGTGGCGTGGCAGCGGGTGCTGCCGGCATTGCGAAGCTGCTGTTCGGCTTGTTCCTGGTACTGGCGGTTCTGTTCATCGTGCTGGCCGCGCTTGGCATTGGCGCGGTGAAGAAGACGCTCGATTGATGCAGCCCGATTGCTATAAAGTACATAGCAATCTGTTCAATGACAACGGGCGTTGGGGCGCAACTGGGCAGGCGCCCCTAGCTTGTCCACACAGCGGGCGCAAAGGGGCCTGGACGATTAAAATTGGCGCCCCCTTTTGCGCCGCGCACGCGTCAGTTGTGCGCTCCCATTTCAAATGCTGTATCCCAAAGAATTCGACGTGATCGTCGTTGGCGGCGGCCATGCCGGCACCGAAGCCGCGCTCGCTGCCGCGCGCATGGGCGCCAAGACACTGCTGCTCTCCCACAACATCGAGACGCTGGGGCAGATGAGCTGCAACCCGTCGATAGGCGGCATCGGCAAGGGCCACCTCGTGAAGGAGGTCGATGCGCTCGGCGGCGCGATGGCAATTGCGACGGACGAAGCCGGTATCCAGTTCCGTATTCTCAACTCGAGCAAGGGCCCGGCCGTGCGCGCCACCCGTGCGCAGGCCGACCGGATCCTGTACAAGGCAGCGATCCGCCACCGCCTGGAAAACCAGCCGAACCTGAGCCTGTTCCAGCAGGCAGTCGACGACCTGATGGTGGAGGGCGATCGCGTGGTCGGCGCCGTCACGCAAGTGGGCATTGCCTTTCGCGCGCGCACGGTGGTGCTGACCGCGGGCACTTTTCTCGATGGCCGTATCCACGTCGGCCTCGATAACTACCAGGCTGGCCGGGCGGGCGATCCGCCGGCGATCAGCCTGTCGGCGCGGCTCAAGGAGCTGAAGTTGCCGCAGGGCCGCCTGAAGACCGGCACGCCGCCGCGGCTCGACGGCCGCAGCATTGATTTTTCGAAGTGCACCGAACAACCGGGCGACGGCATGCCTGGTGGGGCAGGGCCGATGCCGGTGTTCAGCTTCATGGGCCGCACCGACATGCACCCGCGGCAAATGCCCTGCTGGATCACCCACACCAACGCGCGCACGCACGAGATCATCCGCTCGGGTTTCGACCGCAGCCCCATGTTCACGGGCAAGATCGACGGCGTGGGTCCGCGCTACTGTCCCAGTGTGGAAGACAAGATCAACCGCTTTGCGGACAAGGAAAGCCACCAGATCTTCCTGGAGCCCGAGGGACTGACGACCAACGAGTACTACCCGAACGGGATCTCGACCAGCCTGCCGTTCGACATCCAGTACCAGCTGGTGCGCTCGATGCCGGGCCTGGAGAACGCGCACATCCTGCGGCCTGGCTACGCCATCGAGTACGACTACTTCGATCCGCGCGAACTCAAGAGCAGCTTCGAGACCCGCTCGGTCAAGGGCCTGTTCTTTGCCGGGCAGATCAACGGTACGACCGGGTACGAAGAAGCCGCTGCCCAGGGCCTGTTCGCCGGCATCAACGCCGCGCTGCAGTGCCGTGGCGAAGACGCCTGGCTGCCGCGTCGCGACGAGGCCTACCTGGGCGTGCTGGTCGATGACCTGATCACCAAGGGTGTGACCGAGCCTTACCGCATGTTCACGAGCCGCGCCGAGTTCCGTCTGCAGCTGCGCGAGGACAACGCCGATATGCGCTTGACCGAAGCAGGGCGCAAGCTTGGCTTGGTCGACGACGCACGGTGGGACGCTTTCAGCCGCAAGCGTGATGCTGTTTCACGTGAAACAGAGCGTCTCAAGTCGATCTGGGTGAACCCGCGCAACCTGCCGGCCGCCGAGTCGGAGCGGGTGCTGGGGAAGGCCATCGACCATGAATACAACCTGGCCGACCTGCTGCGCCGGCCCGACGTGAGCTACGAAACGCTGATGTCACTGGACGGCGGCAAGTACAACGCGCAGGTGGCGCTGAGCGAAACCGAGATCGAGCAGATCGAGATTTCGGCCAAATACTCAGGCTACATCGAGCGCCAGCACGACGAGGTGGAGCGCGCAGCGCACTTCGAAAACCTCAAGCTTCCCGCCGACTTCGACTATGGCCAAGTCAAGGCGCTGAGTTTCGAGGTGCGGCAGAAGCTGGACAAGCACCGTCCCGAGACCTTGGGTTTGGCCTCACGTATCTCCGGTGTGACGCCAGCCGCCATTTCTTTGCTGATGATTCATCTGCGCAAGGGTGGCCACAAGGCCTTTGCCAGCGACACCGCCACCACGGAAGCAGCCACCGAGCCGCAGTCTGCGGAATGACGGCGCCGATCGATACGCTGCGCGCAGGCGCGGCTGCGATGGGAGTCGCCCTGTCCGACAGCCAGGGCGAGCGCCTCTTGGCTTACGGCACGCTGATGCTCAAGTGGAACAAGGTCTACAACCTCACGGCCTTGCGCGATCCGGCCAGCGTACTCACACACCACCTGCTCGACAGTCTTGCGGCCATCGCACCGCTGCAACGCGAGTGGGCAGGGAAGGGCAAGTTGCTCGATGTCGGCTCCGGCGGCGGTTTGCCCGGCGTGGTGATCGCCATCATGCGGCCCGACCTCGAGGTGAGCTGCCTCGATGCGGTCGCCAAGAAGGCGGCCTTTGTCCAGCAAGTGGCAGCCGAACTGGAACTGCCGAACCTTCGCGGACTGCACGCCCGAGTCGAATCCCTGGCTGGCAGCTACGAGGTCATCAGCTCGCGCGCCTTCGCATCGTTGCCAGACTTCTTCAACGGTTCGATGAACCTCCTCGCGCCCGGCGGCGTTTGGTTGGCCATGAAGGGCAAGGTGCCCAACGATGAACTTGCAATCTTGCCCAAGGGCGTCAAAGTGTTTCACGTGGAACAACTGACGGTTCCGGGCCTGGATGCCGAGCGTTGCATCGTTTGGGCGCGCAAGGACCTCGCCCAAATCAGCGACTGAATACGCAAAAGAAGCGGCGGCACCGGTAAAAGCCGGTGTCGGAACAGTCTCTGTGACGGCGTGCTCGCTTAGACTCGATGCCTCCCTTCGGTCTCTCTTCCGACTCGCTTTTTCGAGGCAAAACCCATGTTCGGCATTGCTGACTACGGCGCATTCGTCGCCGCCATCGTCCTGTTTCTTCTGATTCCCGGTCCGGGCAATCTGGCGCTGATCACCTCGACCAGCAAGGGCGGCATCCGAGGCGGCCTGGCTGCGACGGCCGGCGTCATCATCGGCGACCAGTTTCTGCTGTGGGCGGCGGTGGCTGGCGTGTCGGCCGTGATGGCGGCTTACCCGGCCGCCTTCAAGGCTGTGCAGTGGCTGGGTGCTGCCTATCTGGCCTGGATGGGCATCAAGATGCTGCTGGCCAAGCCCGGTTCGGCACCCATCCTCAATATCAAGCCCAGCCATTTCATGCGCCAGGCGTTCACCATCACGCTGCTGAACCCAAAGGCGATCGTGTTCTACATGGCTTTCTTCCCGCTGTTCGTGGATCCGGCCCGGCACCAGGGCCTGATCACCTTCGGCGCAATGGCGGTGACCATCGCCGCGCTGACTTTCCTGTACGGCCTGACCTCCACGCTGCTCACGCATTTCCTGGCCGAGCGCATCCGCGCGAATCCCCGCATTTCCACTACGCTCGAAAAGCTTGCCGGCAGTTTCCTGATCGCCTTCGGCGTCAAGCTCGCAATCTCGCGCTGATCGATCGATCCCGGTACTCACATGGCCAAGATTTTCTGCATCGCCAACCAAAAGGGCGGCGTCGGCAAGACCACTACCACCGTCAATCTGGCCGCCGGCCTCGCCAAAGTCGGCCAGCGCGTGCTGATGATCGACCTCGATCCGCAGGGCAATGCCACCATGGGTTCGGGCATCGACAAGCGCCAGCTGGAGCTGACGGTGTACGACGTGCTGCTCGAATCGGCCTCGGTGTCCGAGGCCCGCGTCAAGGCGGACAAGCTGGTGGAGGGTGGTTGCGGCTACGACGTGCTGGGCGCCAACCGCGAACTGGCCGGCGCGGAAGTCGAGATGGTGGCACTCGATCGCCGAGAGAAGCGCCTGCGCACCGCGCTGGCCGCCGTCGGTGCCGAGTACGACTTCGTGCTGATCGACTGCCCGCCGAGCCTGAGCCTGTTGACGCTGAACGGCCTGTGCGCCGCCCACGGCGTGATCGTGCCGATGCAGTGCGAATACTTCGCGCTCGAAGGGCTGACCGACCTGGTCAACACCATCAAGCAGGTGCACGCCAACCTCAACAAGAACCTGCAGATCATCGGCTTGCTGCGCGTGATGTTCGATCCGCGCATCACGCTGCAGCAGCAAGTGAGCGAGCAGCTCAAGTCCCACTTCGGCGACAAGGTGTTCGACACGGTGATTCCGCGCAATGTGCGGCTGGCCGAGGCACCAAGCTACGGACTGCCGGGCGTGGTGTTCGATCCGGCCGCCCGCGGCAGCCAGGCCTTCATTGCCTTTGCCCAGGAGCTGATCGACAAGATGCCACCCGCAAGCGCTTTTGCCTCGGGCGCGGTGGCACCGCCGATCGCACCGGTCACGCGCATTGCGCCGGACCTGCCCATTCCCGACGACGTGATGGCGCCTGCTGTCGCGCCTGCATCCGATTCCACCAGTGAAAACAACGCCTGACGCATGCCACCGGCTGGCAATGCGCTATCGAGTTAGTAGCAAATGACAGATCCTCGCATCCTGCTGCTGCCAGGTTGGCAGAACAGCGGCCCCGGCCATTGGCAAACCCTGTGGGAGTCGGTTCACGGTGATCGCCGTGTCGAGCAGCACGATTGGATGCGACCGCTGCGCGGCGACTGGTCTGCGCGGCTCGAAGAAGAGGTGCTGGCCTCGCCCGGCCCGGTGGTTCTTGCGGCACACAGCCTCGGCTGCATCCTCGTCGCGGCCTGGGCCGCGCATTCGCGCAACACGCACAAGGTGCGCGGTGCGCTGCTGGTGGCACCTGGCGATGTGGAGCGCGACGACCTGCGCCAGCTGATTCCAGGCTGGGCACCGATCGTGCGCAAGCCGCTGCCGTTTCCGGCGGTGATGATCGCCGCCAACGACGACCCGTACTGCGAAGCCCCGCGCTCGCAGCAGCTCGCCAGGGATTGGGGGGCGCGCTTCATCGATGCCGGCCCGGGCGGCCACCTGAATGCTGAATCCGGCCTCGGCGACTGGCCTGAAGGACGGAAGCTCCTGAACGAAATCTCGAAAGAAAAGAACTGATGGCGACCAAGAAACCCAAGGGCCTGGGCCGCGGCCTCGAGGCGCTGCTCGGCCCGACGGCCGCGCCTTCCGTCGACAACGGATTGAACGGCAACGTGGGCCCGGAAGAGGGCGGCGCGCCAAGGAACCCGAACACGCTGATGCTCGAGCAGATGGTTGCTGGCGTCTACCAGCCGCGCACGCGCATGGACGAAGGCGCGCTCTACGAGCTGGCAGAGAGCATCAAGGTGCAGGGCATCATGCAGCCGATCCTGGTGCGCCGGCTCGATGCCGAATCGGCTGCCACCAAGAACGCGGAATACGAAATCATCGCGGGCGAGCGCCGTTTTCGCGCCGCCAGGCTCGCGGGCCTCGACAGCGTGCCGGTGCTGGTGCGCGACGTGCCCAACGAGGCCGCGGCGGCGATGTCGCTGATCGAGAACATCCAGCGCGAAGACCTCAATCCGCTCGAAGAAGCCCAAGGTCTGCAACGCCTTGTGAGTGAGTTTGGGCTCACTCACGAGCAAGCGGCGCAGGCTGTGGGCCGCTCGCGCAGCGCGGCCAGCAACCTGCTGCGCCTGCTGAACCTGGCCGAACCCGCACAGCAGATGCTGATGGCCGGCGACATCGACATGGGCCACGCCCGCGCGCTGCTGTCGCTCGATCGCGGCACGCAGATCACGGCGGCCAACCAGATCGCCGCCAAGAAGATGTCGGTGCGCGAGGCCGAGTCGCTGGTGAAGAAGCTCGCGGCCGAGTTCACGCTCACGCCATCGCGGCGCAGCAACGACGGCGAGAAGTCGCGCGACCTGCAGCGCGTGGAAGAAGAACTGGCCGACCTGCTCACCGCCGAGGTCGAGGTGCGCATCAAGAAGCGCAGCAAGCGCGGCGGCCGGGTCGAGGAAAGCGGCGAGCTCGCCATCCACTTCGGCTCCATCGAGGCCCTCAACGGATTGATCGAGCGCATCCGCCGAACGGCCTAGTGTTGTGAACCGAGGGGCTGGCGTTCGTTTGATTGATCCCTGCAATCCTTTGCGCGTATCCTCGACCGCTGTTTTTCCAACCCCAGATTTCTTGAATAAACGGAGGGAGTCCACCATGCTGTTCACCAAGTTCCCGCTCGCGGCCATCACCGTCGGCGCACTTCTCCTCACCGGTTGCGCGGCGACCGACATGCAGATGGGCAGCCAGTCGGCTAAGACCATGGCCACCGGCAGCGCCGCAGGCAGCGCCACCGCCGGCGAAAGCAGCCAGCTCGAGCGCTGCGAATCGCC